>NZ_JBRCOK010000038.1:0-7819 GCF_053501535.1 Bellilinea sp.
GAGTGTGACCCGCGCCGGGCTGCGTCCGCGCTCATTTCAACGGCGTTTCTCTACGGGGAAGGGGGGCGAGGAGTGTGGCCCGCGCCGGGCTGCGTCCGTGTTGACGTCCAGTTCAACGATGTTTCGCTTCGGGGAAGGGGAGTGATGAGTGCGAACCGCGATTGCGCCTTGCGAATCAGCGGAAGTAAAATGTCTTTTCAAGGGCGGAAGGAAGGATGGGTGAAATGGAAACAAAATGATCGGGTTGTCGAGGAACTTTGATACAGCGATAACAACCATGCGCTAGCCCGGATATAATAATCAGGGCATCCTTGGATGAATTTGGAGGTGAGGTTGTGACCAACTCACTGCGGGCTTTGGGAATTGACTTGCTTTCGGCGCAATTCATTGCAGACCCGTACCCCTTCTATGACCGGCTGCGTTCTGCTCGGCCCATTCTTTACGACGCCGAGTGGAATTTGTGGTTCTTCAGCGCGTATGAGGATATTGCCGCGCTGCTGCGCGACCGCCGCCTTGGGCGCGATCTGGACGGGGCTGCCAAACCCGACCCGCGCACTCCCTTCGGATGGCTGCACGCCCACTCCCTGATGGAAAAAGAACCTCCCGATCATACCCGCCTGCGCGGGCTGGTCAACAAAGCCTTCACCCCGGCGCGGGTTGAAGCGCTCAGGCCGCTGATTGAACGCACTGCCCACCGCCTGCTGGATGAGGTTGTTCAGCGCGGCGAGATGGATTTGCTGGCCGATTTTGCCGAGCCGCTGCCGGTTCTGGTGATTGCCGATTTGCTGGGCGTGCCGCAGGAAGTCCGTCCCCGGCTGCGTCCGTGGTCAAACCGGATTGTGGCGATGTACGAATTGTCCCCTTCGCCTGAGGACGCCCATTGCGCCAACCAGGCGGTGACCGAATTTGCCGCCTGCCTTCGCGGCCTGGCCGCTGAGCGCAAACTGCAGCCGCAGGATGACCTGATCAGCGCGCTGGTCGCCGCCGAAGAGCAGGGCAGCCGTCTGAGCGAGGATGAGTTGATTGCCACCTGCATTCTGCTGCTGAACGCCGGGCATGAAGCCACCGTCAACGCCATTGCCAACGGCATGCTGGCGCTCTTCCACCACCCCGACCAGTATGCTTTGCTGCGCCGCTCCCCCCAGCTGTTGAAATCTGCCGTGGAAGAGATGCTGCGTTACGATAGTCCGCTGCAGCTCTTCCGCCGCTGGGTGCGCGAGGATGTGGAATACAAAGGGAATGGGCTCCGCAAAGGCGGGCAGGCTGCCCTGCTGTACGCGGCCGGCAACCGCGACCCGGCACGCTTTCCCGACCCGCACCGCTTTGACATCACCCGCAGCGATAACCCGCACCTGACCTTTGGGATGGGCATTCACTACTGCGTTGGCGCACCGCTGGCGCGTTTGGAGATGCAGGTGGCGGTGCAGGCGCTGTTGGAACGCCTGCCCAACCTGCGGCTGGCGCAGGAAGCAGTGGAGTACCGCTCCGGTTATGTGATTCGCGGGTTGAAGGCGTTGCCGGTGCGGTTTTAGGCAGTCTGTTTCACCCTGCGCCTATCCCATGGTTGGCTTAGCCGCGATAGACCAAACGCAGATTGAGGGGATATTTTTCAAGTCAGCCTGAGCGTTCCCGCCCGCTTCCGCCTCCGGTGAAGGTCAATTGCGCTCACACCGTAGTTTTACTCTCAAGCCGAATTGACAGTAAAAAGGTTCTGGGTGTTTATCCCCGATTTGCGTTTTTGAATCAAACAGCGGGGAACGCTTTTTTCACAACTTTACGACGAAAGCATCGTATAGAGTATGAGGCTTTTTGTTCGGTTTTCCGTTTCAACGAAAGGATTGAGTATGGGCTCGTTCAAATTTGTTCCCCTCTCCCGCAATGTTTACCGATTTTTACTTGTTATGATGACCGCCCTGTTTTGTCTTCCAACGGCGGGGGTGTCGGCAAAGTATTTTCCGGCTCCGGCTGACCCTGCCGAACTGGAGGCCTTCATGGATGGGGTGCTTGCCAGCAGCATGGAAGCTTACCATGTACCCGGCGCGGTGGTGGTGGTCGTGTGTGATGGTCAGACGCTGCTTGCCAAAGGTTATGGATACGTCGATTTGGAAAGTCGTCAGCCGGTTGACCCGGCAACCTCCCTTTTCCGCCCCGGTTCGGTTTCCAAATTATTTACGTGGACAGCGGTGATGCAACTGGTGGAAGCCGGCAAACTGGATTTGGATGCGGATGTCAACACCTATCTGGACTTTACCATCCCGGATACCTTTCCGGAGCCAATTACCCTGCGTCACATTCTCACGCACACACCCGGCTTTGAGGATAAAGGTGAGGGGCTGTTCAAACTCAGCGCGGAGGAGATGATCCCGCTGGATCGGTACCTCAAGCATAACCTGCCAGCGCGCGTATTTCCGCCGGGCAAGATCGCGGCATATTCCAACTATGCCGTTGCATTGGCAGGTTACATTGTTGAACGTGTCAGCGGTCAGCCTTTTAATTCCTACATTGCCGACCACATCTTTCAGCCACTGGGGATGCAGTATGCGACCTTTGAACAGCCGCTACCTTCCGAACTGGCAGGTAAAATGAGCAATGGTTACAATTACATTCGTGGAAAATACATTAAGGGTGGTTTTGAATATGTGGTTGGGGGGCCGGCCGGTGCGCTGAGCGCCAGCGGGCTGGACATGGCAAAGTTTATGATTGCCCACCTGCAGGAGGGTGAGTACGAAGGTGCGCGTATTCTTGAAGCGCAGACTGCCCGGCGGATGCACACCCCCCTGCGTACCGCAGACCCACGCCTGAGCGGTGGTATGGCCTATGGATTTTTCTTCAATACGATCAACGGGCATTACACCCTGTCGCACGGTGGTGATACGATGCTCTTCCACTCCTTTTTGTTGTTGCTGCCTGAATCGCAAACCGGTTTTTTCGTTTCAACCAATGGTGCGAGCGGCGCACAGGCAGTTGAGCAGGTGGTCAACGCTTTTATGGAGCGCTATTACCCGGCCCAGGGAACACCCCTTCTGATCCCTGCTGCCGATTTTGACAGCCGCGCTGGACAGTATGCCGGCGCTTATCATCTGGCGCGCAACAATTTTACCTCCTATGAGAAAATCATCAGCCTGCTCATGCCGATCAATGTGTGGGTGGAAGACCGACAGGTGTTTGTTGAATGGGGTGGTGATGTAACCGCCTACATCGAAAACGAAGCGGGTTTGCTGGTGAATCCGCAAAAACCTCACGACCGCCTGGTGTTAAGAACGGACGGCGGTCAGGTGATGCTGGTACCCAGCCTGCCGTTTGATTTCATCAAAACGCCGTGGTACGGTTCACTCCCGTTGCACCTGTTGATCTTCATCGGTGGAAGTGTGTTGTACCTGGGCGCGTTGATTGGCTGGCTGGTTTCTTTCTGGCGCGGTGTGCGCCGGCGTGATTTACGTCCGCTAGGCTGGCGTTTGGCGCGTTTGAGCGGTGGTTTGTTTGGGCTTTTATTTCTGGTGTACATGATTGGGTTTGGTAGCGCACTCGGCACGATTGAACCGGCTTATGGTGTGCCAAAGGTGTTCTTTGGAATCATGCCGGCGGGTTTTGACTTGTTGATGCAGATACCGCTTCTTCTGCTCGTGCTGGGGGGAATCATGCTGGTATTCAGTGTGGTGGCGTGGGTCAAGGGCTACTGGCAGATTGGGGGGCGCCTGTTTTACAGTCTGACCTGCCTGTGGGCGCTGGCCATCCTCTGGTCGCTGAGCTACTGGAATCTGCTGGCGTTATGATGTAGATGATACAAATTCATCGCAAACTTTGTGCAAAGTTTCACGGGTTGTTGCAATTCGGATAATAAAGGGTATAATAGTGATAGTTATAACTTTCACAAATAAACGGACTCAAGAAAGGAGTTTCCGATGAAAACAACCCAATTTGCACTCCCCCATGTGGTCATTGTCGGCGCAGGCTTCGGCGGGCTACGCGCCGCCCGCCGGCTGGCGCGCCTGCCCGTGCGGGTGACCCTGATTGACCGCAACAATTACCACCTCTTTCAGCCGCTGCTTTATCAGGTGGCTACTGCCGGTGTTTCGGCTGCGGATATAGCTTACCCGGTGCGGGCTGTACTGCGCCGTCAGAAGAACGCCCGTTTTCTGCTGGCGGAAGTTCGCCAGGTTGACCTGCTCAACCGCCGCTTGCTGACCAGCGCCGGGGAAGTGTCCTACGATTATCTCATTCTGGCAGTCGGCGGGCAGACGCACTACTTTGGGCAGGATGGCCTGGCTGCCCATACCTTTGGTTTGAAAACCCTTGCCGATGCGGACAGCATCCGCGACCACGTGCTGACCCTGTTCGAACGCGCCAGCCGCGAAAGCGACCCCAACCGCCGCCGGGCATTGTTGACCTTTGCCGTAGCCGGCGGTGGACCCAGCGGGGTTGAAATGGCCGGCGCTCTTTCGGAATTAATCCGCCTGGCGCTGCCCCGCGATTTTCCCGGTTTCGATGTCTCTGAAGCGCGGGTGTTGCTGCTGGAAGCAGCCGATTACCTGCTGCCTGCCATGCCGCCCGACTTGCGCCAAGCCGCTCTTCGCGTCCTGCAACGCAAAGGGGTGGAGGTGCGACTTGGTGCGCGCGTCCAATCCTACGATGGTCAACGCATCGAGCTGGCAAGTGGCGAAATCATCCCCAGCCGCACCTTGATCTGGGCGGCCGGCATCCGCGCCGTTGAACTGGTGCAAAACCTGCCGGTTGAACATGCTGCCGCCGGGCGGGTACGGGTTGATCCCACCCTGCAATTGCCGGGCTTTCCCGAAGTATTTGTGATTGGCGATGCGGCCTATCTGGAAGATGAGCAGGGCAACCCCTTGCCGATGGTGGCGCCGGTTGCCATGCAGCAGGCCGATGCGGTGGTTGAGAATTTGCGCCGCCGCCTGGACGGTCAGTCTTTGCTGGCCTTTCAGTACCGCGATCCGGGCATGCTGGCGACCATTGGGCGCAATCAGGCGGTGGCGCGCCTGGGCAGGTTTCACCTGCGCGGCTTCATTGCCTGGGCGATGTGGGTGGCGGTTCACATCCTGCAGCTGATCGGCTTCCGCAACCGGCTGGTGGTGATGATCAATTGGGCGTGGGATTATTTCCTGTACGAACGCGCCCTGCGCCTGATTCAAACGCCGCCGCAGCCGGGCCGCCTGCCGCAGCAGGAAGCCGGCCGGCTCGGGAACGGCTAACCGCGCAGGCGGAAACGGGCTGGCCCGCCTTTCAGGGGATCAGCCCGCTCAGCTTTTCCCGCAGGCGCGTGAGCAGGCTGCCGAGCGCTTCAAGTTCATTCTCGCTCAAACAATCCCACGGAGCATGGAAATACGCATCGGTCTGTTCTTCAGCCGCCTGACGGATTTGCTCTCCCCGGGGTGT
The DNA here is from genome assembly GCF_053501535.1 of Bellilinea sp. Lineage (NCBI taxonomy): Bacteria > Bacillati > Chloroflexota > Anaerolineae > Anaerolineales > Anaerolineaceae > Bellilinea > Bellilinea sp. The sequence goes on from NZ_JBRCOK010000038.1 coordinate 5,395, forward strand.
GAGGACGTACTGTTCTCCTTCGGCTTGCAGCCAGCCTCGCTGAATCAGATCATCGAGTGCCTGCCGGTATTCCTCGCGGCTGAAACCGCGCCGTTCCAGTTTGCTGAACAGTTCATCCAGCGTTCTGGCTTCTCCGCGCCACAGCAGGGTGAAGGCCTCCCACGCCTGTCCGCTGCAGCCATGGGGCTGCCAGGCTGCCAGATGAGCATCATCGCGGTAAGCGGACAAATCGCTGAGGTAATGGTCTATGCGGACGAGCAGGTGCGGGCTTATGCCGGTATTCACCCGGCAGGCGAGTTCAATGCACCACTTGCCCGGCGGCGAAGGTGCCTTCAAGCAAGCCTGCACGACGCGATTCAACAGGGCTGCCAGCTGATCCAGTTCCTCTTCGGGTAGGGGTTGCAGGCGGCTCATACACTCGTTCGCAGCCTGGAGGATGCTCTCGGCTGCCTCCCGCCCGCGGGCGGTGAGGCGGTATTCCCCGGCTCCATGCTCCGTTTCCTGCAACAATTCCTGCCGGGCTGCTTCGCTCAGGCGTTGGGAGTAGAGCGATTCGGCCGTGTATGCCCCCCTTTTGCGCATCTTTTCGGCTGTCACCGGTTCGGGGTCGAACGACAAGGCCGGCAACAGGATGCCTGTGCACCATTCCGGCAACTTGAGTTGAGCTGCGGTCTGCTGAATCACTGGCAAGTAATGACTGCTGAGCGCCTGCAAGGCTTGCAGCGCCAACGGCCACATTCCTTTATCCTCCATTTTCCCCTCCTGCAATCTTCTTTCCAAAGCCCATTAATGATTATAAGAAAATTGGGGAGTTAAGAAAACAGTTTGTGACTTAAGGGAGAAAATGCTTTTGAAAAAGGTTCAGCGCGTATACACGCGAGAGACGGGTGGCGGCAGGCGAGGTTGGTACACGCCGTTTCAAAATAAACGTGAAAGACCCGTCAAAAATGGTTATAATACATATAGAAATTGGACAAAATATATCAAAATAAAGGTATTGAGATGAGTGCTGAACTTCGTCTGATCAAGGAAATCATCCAGCCGAAGATGGTCATTGAAGGTGCGGGGGTGCGCCTGCTGCGTTCGTTTGCGCCCAGCCGCGAAAACCGCTTCGACCCGTTTCTGCTGTTTGACCATTTCGCCTTCAATGACCCGCGCGAAACGCCGCTGGCGGGCTTTCCCACCCATCCGCACCGCGGCATCGAAACGGTCACCTACATGCTGGAAGGCAGTGTGCGCCACCGCGACAGCCTGGGCAACATGGGCGTGATCGCTGCCGGTGATGTGCAGTGGATGACCAGCGGGCGCGGCATCCTGCACGAGGAAATGCCGCACCCCAGTGCAGCCGGGCGGGTGGATGGCTTTCAACTGTGGGTCAATCTGCCGGCGGCACTCAAAATGAGCCGGCCGCGCTATCAGGAAATTCAGGCACAGGAAATTCCCCTGCTGGAAAAAGACGGCTTCAGCCTGCGGGTGGTGGCCGGGGAATTCGCGGGAGTTGGCGGACCGGTCACCGAGATTGCCGCCCAACCGATTTACATGGAAGTACAGCTGCTGCCCGGCGCTCGTTTTGAACTGAATCTACCGGCTGAACACACCCTGCTGGTTTATTTGTTTGAGGGACAGGCTCTCTTTGGCGGAACGCAGCCGGTAACTGCCCTGCGCATGCTGTTATTTGAAGCCGGGGAACGCTTGCTGGTAGAAACCGGCCTTGCCAGCGGGGCGCGCTTCATGCTCATGGCAGGAGCGCCGTTCGGCGAACCGATTTACCCCTACGGTCCGTTTGTGATGAACACCATGGAAGAAATCCAGCAGACTCTGGCTGAACTGCGCGCCGGAACGTTCATTCAACCCGCCTGATTCTCGATGATTTTACCGGCCTGAAGCCCTGCCCTTTCTCCTGCAAATCGGCAGGGCTTTTTGGGCGCGCAGATTGCTGCCTATGGCTTTCTCAAAGTTCCTTGACATCCCTAAAACTTGGTATCGAAACTTGAAGTGTGGCGAAACGACCCCCACCGACCTCCCCCATATCGCTTTAGCGATATGGGGGAGGCGAAGGAGGGGGCAAAATTGCTCGATTGGACGCATCAGTGGATTATTCCGAAAAGACATCCGTCGGCGCACGCGGCTGCGGTTTGACCGTTTTCGACTTTGAGAAAGCGATGGATTGCTGCCGGAATGCGATTCTGTCCATTCTGTAAAAGTTGTATAATCCATATATGGAGGAGTTTGAACTTTCCTCAAGCGCGGAAAGTACGGCTTTGAACAGGAGGAGGGATTTTGCCATGCGCGCACTTTTCCGAACCGGTTTTTTGTTGCTGCTGTTGTTGCTTTTTACGGGCTGCAACGCCCTGAATCAACCCACTCCCACCCCCACCGAAACGCTTTTGCCCAGCCCGCTGCCGCCGACGGCCACCTTCACCCC
>NZ_JBRCOK010000039.1:0-28999 GCF_053501535.1 Bellilinea sp.
GCGCAAGATATGGCTGTGGCTGCTGGTGCTGCTGCTGGTGCTGGCAGCGGCTGGCTGGGCGGCGTTTTTGGACTGGCTGCGGCGAAGAAGGGCATGGCATCCAGCCGCAGCCCAATTACTGGTGCAGGGCGTACTGGTAGCCCTGTTGCTCCTGGCGCTGCCATGGGCGTGGCAACGCGGCAGCCGCCTTGCCGTGCCGGCCGCCGCCGAAAGGACGGCAGATTGGATTGCTGCGCGTCTGGATGAGCAGGGAGCCGTGGTGGCGGATGGTATGGATGCGCCGCCACTGTGGTATTACCTGCTTCGCGCCGGCGGCGAAGCGGCGTGGTTCGATAAACTCAACCAGCGCGAAACCATCAGTCAGGCTTATGTCGTGGTCAATGCTCAGGACCCACAACAAAGCCTTGAATCGATTATTCGCACGACTGCAAACTGGCGCAAGCCGCTCGAAGAGCAGAACTGCCGGTTTGAAACAGAAATAGAACCCTATCGAATTTACCGCTGTTCAGACCCTTAGAAGTATAAATCGGCGGCGGTTTGGGGTTCCAGCTGTTCGTTGATCAGCTCATCGAGTTCGTTCATAATCTCCAGCTTGCGGCGGACAATGTAATTTTCCAACCAGCGGGTTTGTTCCTCGCTGGGGAAAATCCGCACTCCCAGGTACAACATGGTTGTGCCAACCCGGCGCCTGCAAACCACCTGGCCGTGAATGTCAATGGGGGTGGTGGGGGTCAGATCAAAGCGTAAATCCACCGGTGTGTTGACCAGTACATCAAAATGGGGCTGATCCCCAATGTAAAGCATCAAACCCGCGCCATGCAGTGAAATATCCCGCAAGGTTGCCGAGTAGATACGGTTGTGCAGTTTCAGCATGACCCCGATGGGGCGGTCGGGTTGGACGCGCTGCTCCATGCGGTCGAACCAAAGGTTGCCGTTGAAGGAAAAATCACTCAGTCTTAATTCCTGCGGGTGGGTATTAAGGAGTTGCGGTTTGGCGCGCACCGTTTCCGGCAGCACCCGTGAATAGAGGTAAACGGGGTCTCGCAGAGTCATGCAAACTTGCAGACGGGGAGCGCGGAAAGTGATAGAGTCCACCCCAATTTTGATTGGCTCAATGCGTTCGATGAAGTGTACCCCTTTGTAGGTGCTGACCAGGTTGAGCGGCACGCGCTGGAAAGCCAGCGATTTGACCGCTTGTAACGCATCATTCAGAAATGGGTATGACATCACAACCACCTCCCTGAAAATCTGGTAAAAAAATGACCCTTGCTGTAAGCAGGGTCACCTGGAATGGATCAGCAGAGATGCTCAATCAGGCGACCCGGTGACGAGCGCAACGAATAAGAACGAATAACGAAACGTGGAAACTGGGTGGTATGGACAACTTCTACTCCACAATCATAGTATAGCAAAAATTCGCTTCAATTTCTATCATTTTCCCTGAATTTTTAAGATTAAGGTTTGTTAATTTTCCTGTTTCGGTCACAGGACGGTAAATTTTATGGTGAAACTCTCTTAATCATCTGTTAGCCAATTTATAACGCTGCTTTAGCCATTAGTTGAACACACCTTAAACACGGCAGGGATACTTAAATTTGGAAACATTGTCTCAAAGACTGGCAGTGGAGGATGTGGCCGGATGGCAAAGAGAATTTTGCTGATTGGCGGATCGCTCAATCAAACCATGATGATGCATCAGATCGCCAAAGCATTACCCGAACACGAATGTGTGTTCACCCCTTTTTATGCGGAGGGTGTAATGAGCTGGGCAGCCGAAAAAGGGCTGCTGGATTTCACCATTCTTGGCGGGCGGCATCGCCGCGAAACGGAGGCATACCTCCGGCGTCATCATCTTCCGGTTGATTTCGGCGGGCAGCGGGGGAATTATGATCTGGTGGTAACCTGTACCGATTTGATCGTTCAGCAGAACATCCGCCGTAAGCCGATTGTGCTGGTGCAGGAAGGGATGACCGAGCCGGAGGGTTTGCGTTACCAGCTGGTCAAAGACCTGCGCCTGCCGCGCTGGCTGGCAAACACAGCGGCTACCGGCTTATCCAACGCGTACGAGGCTTTCTGCGTTGCCTCGGCTGGATACCGCGATTTGTTTATTCGCAAGGGAATCCGGCCGGAAAAGTTGTTCGTCACCGGCATCCCGAACTACGACAATGCCCGGCAATACCTGAATAATGATTTTCCTTATCACGGTTATGTGCTGGCAGCCACCTCTGCCAGCCGTGAAACCGGAAAATTGCACAACCGCCTGGCTTTCCTGCAGCGGGCATTGCAAGTTGCCAACGGTAAACCACTTTTTATCAAACTGCACCCCAATGAAAATTTTGAACTGGCGATGCTGGAAATCAAGATGATTGCCCCACAGGCAACCGTTTTCACCGAGGGTAATGTTCATCACATGATTGCCAATTGCGATGCGCTGGTAGCCGAAAATTCAACCGTCATTTACACGGCGCTGGCTTTAGGTAAACCGGTGTATGCCGAGGTAGATGTTGAGCAGTTAAAGCGGCTGCTGCCGCTTCAGAATGGCGGTACTTCTGCCGAAAAAATTGCCAATGTCTGCCGTTATATTCTTGCCCTGCCGGAGCGGAAACGCCGCCGCGTGATGCGTCGTTACCGTTTGCATCTGGCCCGTCAGGCTTTACATAGTTAACGTGAGTTCGGGTTATGTTCAAAATCCGGCAAGTAAAGCAATTACCCCCTCCCGCTTCCCCCTAAATCGCTGGGGCGATTTAGGGGGAGGTGCAGGTGGGGGTCAAACATTCTCAAAGGATTAGGAAGAGGATTTATCCCGAACTGAGGTTAGTTAGCCATGACAACGAGTGAGATTCCTGTGCTTTATTCCCCTTCCCCGTCCAGTGTCGAAGAACTGCACGCCGCACTGGAGTATGAGGTCTTTCGGGTTTCGGGCTGGTCGGCGGACGACTGGCGGCGAAGACTGTTCCGGGCGTTGCTGAATCGCCCGCTCCACCGGCTGGCGGGGGTGTTGACCGCGCTGGATGAGGATACCCGCCGCTTTGGTCTGACGGTAGGGTTGACCCGTTTTCTGGAACATTTTGCCTGTAATATCGAATGGGCAGCCGAAGAGCCTATTCCTCAAAAAGGGCCGTTGATTGTTGCCTGCAATCATCCCGGCACGTTTGATGGATTTGTGCTTGCCAAATTGTTGCAGCGTGAGGACGTACGGGTAATTGCCCGGGACATGCCGTTATTGCGGGGTTTGCCGCACATCAGCCGCCATCTCATTTTTTCAACACGGGATATGACCCAGCGGGCAGCCGTTCTGCGGGAGGTTATTCAGCATTTGAAAAATGGCGGCGTCTTGCTCACCTTTCCGCGCGGGACGATTGAACCTGACCCCGGCAGCATGGCCGGTGCAATGAGCGAGGTGCGTCACTGGCTGCCCAGCGTCGAATTGTGGCTGCGCAAGGTGCCGGAAACACGGCTGGTCATTGGAATCATCAGTCAGGTAACTGCGCCGCTGGCGTTGAAAGTGGGGCGATTATTCTTCCGCAAACCCTGGAATGCTCAGGTGGCCGCTGAGGTGATGCAGGTGGCTTTTCAGGTTCTGGCGCCAGAGCGGTGGAAAATTCAACCGCGGGTTACTTTTTCTGCACCGCTCAGCCTGAAAAAGTTGGAAATGGAATTGAACGGTGAACGGCGTTTATTCCCGTTGATTCAGGTTTATATCCTGCGCGCGATGGCCGAACACCAGCGTTTATTTTATGGGATTGACCTGCCCTGTTGAGTTGTCCAGGTTCAAGGTAAAACGCCAGGGCATGGATCTCCACGGTTCGGGCACGCGTTGAATGCCGATGCGCGCCGAGGGAAGAATGATGGCGCCCGGCGGAAGGGGCGCATCTTCAATCCACAATTGCGAAGCCGGGCTGGTCAGGTCGGCGCCGTTCAGACGGCCGTCAATATCCAGTGCGGTAGTCAGTTTGGCGGGGCCGTCGGTCCAGCGCGCCGGTGGCTGTCCGGCGCGGCGGCGTGCGATGATTTCGTTTCCCTCAAGGGGCTGTATGGCGCGGATGAGCACCGCCGCGGGGTATCCCTCTGCCATACAGACGACATTCAACAACCAGTGCATGCCGTAGGTGAAATAGACATACGCCCGGCCAGGCGGGCCGTACATCACCTTTGTCCGTGGGGTATAACCTGCGCGGGCATGACAGGCCAGGTCTTCTTCGCCGCGGTAGGCTTCGGTTTCGATGATGATTCCTCCCACCCGTTGACCCTCCACAAGGCGCACCAGCCGTTTGCCCAGCAGCTCCGCCGCGGCCGAAACAACATCCTGTTCGTACCAGTTTGGCGGTAAAATGGAACGTGACGACATGCCCGTATTGTACAACAATCCGCAGGATTTCTCAGCAGGAGGTGCGCGATGAATCTTCGCCCAGAGGTTGGATTGACCTTTGATGATGTGTTGTTGGTGCCCAAAAAATCTTCCATTCGCTCAAGACAGGATGTTTCAACCCAAACCCGCCTGACAAAGGACATTCAGTTGAACATACCGATTATCTCTGCCAACATGGATACGGTCACCGAGGCGCCGATGGCGATTGCGATGGCTCAGCAGGGTGGTTTGGGCATTCTGCACCGTTTTATGAGCATCGAGAGGCAGGCCGAGCAGGTGCGCAAGGTCAAACGCGCGGAGAGTCTGGTGGTGTTGAACCCGTTGACGATTTCCCCATCGGCTACGGTTGGCGAGGCGCGCCAGTTGATGAAAGCGGAGGATGTGGGCGGCCTGGTTGTGGTAGATGAACAAAACCGGGTGTTGGGACTGGTTGCAACCCGCGATGTGCTGCTGGCAATGGACGAATCGGCAGCAGTCAGCACGGTGATGACGCCGCGGGATCGGCTGGTTACCGCCCAAGCCGGGGCATCGCTTGAGTCGGCACGCCAGAAGTTATATGAGGCGCGCGTGGAAAAATTGCCGCTGCTGGATGAGGAAGGCCGGTTGGCGGGCCTGATCACGGTGCAGGATATCATCAAAATTCAGGATCACCCTTTTGCCACCAAAGACCAGCACGGGCGGTTGCGGGTCGGTGCAGCGGTTGGGGTCAAACCCGAAGATTTGGAAAGAGCAGCTGCCTGTGTGGAGGCCGGTGCAGACGTACTGGTGGTGGATATTGCCCATGGGCATTCCGAGCATACCCTTCAAATGGTCAGCCGCTTGAAGCGGGCTTTTTCCAGTGTCGCAGTGATTGCAGGAAACGTGGCGACAGCTGAAGGAGTGCGCGAGCTGGCCGGAGCCGGCGCGGATGTGGTCAAAGTTGGCGTTGGGGCCGGCTCGATTTGCATTACCCGGGTGGTGACCGGTTTTGGAGTGCCGCAACTGACCGCAGTGGCGGAGTGTGCCGAAGAGGGTCATCGTCTCAGCATCCCGATTATTGCCGACGGCGGGATGCGTACCTCCGGCGATGTAACCAAAGCCCTGGCTGCCGGGGCCAGCGCGGTCATGCTCGGTTCGATGCTGGCAGGCACCGATGAAGCGCCCGGCGCTGAAATTGTACGCCAGGGCCGGCGTTACAAAGTTGTGCGCGGCATGGCTTCGCTTTCCGCCAATGTTGAGCGGCGCAAGCTGGACAAGCCGTTGCAGGAAGAAGAATATTCTGAAGAATTGTGGAGTGAAGTTGTGCCGGAAGGGGTGGAGGCCCTGGTGCCGTACCGCGGAAAAGTGCGCGATATCCTGCATCAAATTGTGGGCGGGCTGCGTTCCGGAATGAGTTATGCCGGGGCGCACAACTTGCAGGAACTCTGGCAAAATGCCGAATTTATCCGCATCACCCCTGCCGGGCAAAAAGAATCCGGTGCGCATGATGTGGATTTGATTTAGAAAGGAGGAAACCAGCCATGTGGCAAAGGTTATTGGTTCTGTTGCTGTTGCTGGGGATAACAGCTGCCTGCAATCTGCCGCTGAGCCTTGCGGTAACCCCTACCGGGGAGGAAACTCTGGCTGCCTCGTCTTCACCCCTGCCGCAGGCAACCTCAACCCCGGTTCTTCTCAGCAGTTCGGTGCTGGAAAACATGCTGTACACCTTGCCGGGATTTGTGGATCGTGAGCCGTTTTCCTTTCAATTAAAGGATGGCGAATTTCAAAGCGGTGAAGACCCGGCTGCCATTGATTTTATCAATGTGCGCCTGGGGGATGTAATTGCCTTTGGAGATTTAAACGGCGATGACCTGCCGGATGCAGCGGTTATTCTGGCAGCCAATTACGGGGGTACAGGTGTGTTTGTGTGGGTCGTGGCGGTGTTGAACCAGAACGGCAAAGCAGAGCAGGCAGCCGCCTTCCTGATTGATGACCGCCCGATGATTGAGCAGCTTTCCATTGAGAACAGCCGTATCCTTTTGGAGGGGCTGGTGCATGGGCCGAGCGATCCGGGCTGCTGCCCCAATCAACCCGTTCGTTGGGCGCTGCGGTTGATGCCTGCCGGGCTCAATCTGGTTTCTGCTTCAACACGCATTGGGGATTTGTGGAGAGAAATCAACCTTGAGTTACCGGTGGAGGACAGCCGGGTTGGTGAGCGGGTGGAAGTGCGCGGCGGTGTGCCGGTGATGCCTTTCGAAGCGACCCTGAACTACCGTGTCTATTCCGAAAACGGGGTAGAGTATCAGAACAGTTATATCATGGTGGATGCACCGGATTATGGGTATCCGGGGACATTTCAGAAAGAGATTGATCTGAGCGAAGTACCGCCGGGGGTGATTTATCTGGAAGTTTCCGAAATCAGCATGGCGGATGGCAGTGTGGTGGCGCTTACGAGTGTGCGTTTGATTCGCGAATAAAAAACGATTGACAGTGGGAGGTGTTATGTCCATTCCAGTGATCGTAGATGCAATCCGAACACCCATTGGGAATTTGGGCGGAGTTCTTGCGGCGGTGCGCCCGGATGATCTGGCGGCGCTGGTGCTGCGCGCGCTGATCGAGCGCAATCACCTGCCCGGCAGCGAGGTTGACGAGGTGTATCTGGGGTGTGCCAATCAGGCGGGGGAGGATAACCGCAATGTGGCGCGCATGGCAACTCTGCTGGCCGGTCTGCCGCCGGAGGTGCCGGCTTTGACGGTCAACCGCCTGTGCGCTTCGGGGCTGGCGGCGGTCAACCTGGCGGCACGTGCCATTTTGACCGGTGACGGTGGGGTTTTTCTGGCAGGCGGGGTGGAGAGCATGTCGCGTGCGCCGTATGCGCTGCCCAAGGCGGAAAAAGGTTTCCCCTTTGGTAACCTGACCGCCTGGGATACGGCGTTGGGCTGGCGTTTTCCGAACCCAAAAATGGAAGCCATGTACGGCATTGAAGCGATGGGAGAAACCGCCGAGAATCTGGCAGAGATGACCGCCATCCCGCGCGCCGAGCAGGATCGTTTTGCCCTGCAAAGCCACCAGCGAGCGGTAGCGGCGCAGGATGAAGGTCGTTTTACCGATGAAATTCTGCCCGTGGAGATTCCGCAACGCAAAGGCGAGCCGATTCGGGTGGTCAAGGATGAGCGCCCCCGCCGCGATACTACGCTCGAATCTCTGGCTGCCCTGCCACCCATTTTCCGCAAAGGCGGGACGGTGACGGCAGGAAATTCCTCCGGTTTGAATGACGGGGCGGCCGGGCTGCTGCTGATGAGCGAAAGCAAAGCCCGTCAACGGGGGCTGAAGCCAATGGCGCGCATCGTCAGCAGCGCGGCGGCAGGTGTGCTGCCGCGCATCATGGGCATCGGCCCGGTGCCGGCTGCCCGTAAAGCCCTGGCAAAAGCCGGGTTGAGTATGGAACAGATCGGGCTGGTGGAGATGAATGAAGCCTTTGCGGTGCAGGCACTGGCGGTCATCCGTGAATTGAAACTTTCGGAGGAAATCGTCAACGTCAACGGCGGTGCCATTGCCCTGGGTCATCCCCTGGGCTGCTCGGGAGCAAGAATTTTGACCACCCTATTATATGAAATGCGCCGGCGTGCGCCAACTCAGCCCCGCCCGTTTTACGGACTGGCCATGTTGTGTGTGGGGGTTGGGCAGGGTGAAGCCACGATTGTGGAGTGGCTGGATGACTAAAGCTTTGGTTACCGGCGCAAGCGGGTTCATTGGTTCAGCATTGTGCCGCGCCCTTCTGGAAGCCGGCTTTGAGGTGCGCGCCTTCCATCGTCCCACTTCCAATTTAATGCTCATCAAAGACCTGCCGCTCGAGCATGTGCTGGGCGATCTGAGCCGCCGGGAGAGTATTTTTCAGGCCATGCAGGGCGTGCAGGTGGTTTTTCATGCAGCGGCATGGATGGGCGGCGGCAGGGGCGACAGCGGCAGGCATTACACTGTTACGGTGGAAGGAACGCGTAATGTGCTTCAGGCTGCGCTGCAATGCGGCGTGGAACGGGTGGTTCACACCAGCTCGGCGGCGGCGCTGGGGGTCCCGGCGCAAATTCCGGGCAGCCAAAGCGCTTATTTGATGGATGAAACCCATACCTGGAATTACCCTGCCGGGCGCTGGCCCTATGCTTACGCCAAGTATCTGGCAGAGCTGGAAGTGCAGGCGGCCGTGGCGCGCGGGTTGGATGTGGTCATCCTCAACCCGACGCTGGTTATTGGGGCAGGGGATTTATACCGCCAATCGCGTTCTGTGGTAGTGCAGGCGGCGCAGCGACGCCTGCCGGTGGTGGTTGAGGGGGGATTGAATGTGGTTTCTCTGATGGATACGATTGCCGGACATCTGGCAGCGTTACAGCGCGGCCGGCGCGGGGAACGCTATCTCCTTGCCGGGCAAAACCTGACTGTTGTAAATCTGGTTGAGCGCATTGCTGCATCAGCCGGTGTTGCGCCACCCCGCACCGTGTTACCTGCCAGCCTGGTGCGCCGGGTAGCGCCGATTTATGCCCTGTTGGAAAACTGGTTACCTTTACCGGTTTCGGCATCCGAATTGTACCTGACTGGCCGTTATTTTTATTACGATGCTCAAAAAGCAAAAAGTGAGTTAGAATGGGCGTGTTGTGTGGAAGTTGACCACGCCATCCGTGAAGCGCTGGAATGGTCAAGAGAAAAAGGTCTGCTAGCACAATGAAAAAGCCCCAACTGACTTTCCGCCAAAATTTCGATCCTCAACGCTCCGGCCTGCGAAGCCTGCAATGGGTAGACTGGCTGGTGCTGATTGGGATCATTGTGTTGATTTATGCCGGAGTACGACTGGCGGCCAATGCTCCCGCAGTGGTCACGGGAAGAGAAATTTCGCTGGAGCCAACCCGCCTGCCGTGGTATGCCCTCTTTTCCATTCTGAGAATGCTGGGGGCGTATCTCCTCTCGGTGGTGTTCACCCTGATCTACGGACGGGTGGCGGCATATAATCGCCGCGCCGAAAAAGTGATGATGCCGCTGCTGGATGTGCTGCAAAGCGTGCCGATACTGTCCTTTTTGCCGGTGGTTTTGCTGGGTCTGAGCGCCATCCTGCCGCAGAACATTGCCGCTGAGCTTGCTTCGGTAGTGCTGATTTTTACCAGTCAGGTGTGGAATCTGACCTTTGCGTGGTATCAGTCCCTCACCACCATTCCCAAAGAATTGCGCGAAGCCAGCGCCATTTTTCGCTTGAACAGCTGGCTGCGCTTTAAAAATCTGGAACTGCCTTTTGGGATGATCAGCCTGATCTGGAACAGCATGATGTCGTGGGCGGGTGGCTGGTTCTTCCTGATGGCTGCCGAGATTTTTACCGTCGGTCAGCGCGATTTCCGCCTGCCGGGGTTGGGCGCTTATTTACATGAAGCCTCGCTGCAGGGCGATTTACAGGCAGTCGGTTATGGGTTGGCTGCCTTAATTCTGGTGATTGTGGCTTTGGATCAACTGGTCTGGCGGCCTCTCATCGCCTGGTCAGACCGCTTCAAGGTCGAGATGGTCGAAAGCGACAATCCGCCCACTTCGTGGTTTTATTCGCTGATGTCCAGTTCCAGGTTGGCGCGTTTTCTGGGTGAGCGCTTGTTTTCACCGCTCAATGAACGGGTTGACCGCTGGTTGATGCGCCGCTTTCCGGTGGAACAAGAGGAACGCCCGCCATCCCGCTGGCAGATGTGGGCCGGCCGATTGTTGGCAATTGCGGTGCTGGTCCTGCTGGGATACGGAGCGATTCGGGCGGTGCTGATGCTAACCCAAGTGGATGGAAGCGAGTGGGGACAAATTGGTCTGGGGGTGGTGGCTACGGCGGTGCGGGTTGGGCTGGCTTTGTTGATTGCCCTGCTTTGGACCATACCCGTGGGTGTGCTGATCGGCACCAATCAACGCTTTGCCAGTGTTGTCCAGCCGATTGTTCAGGTGGCGGCCTCAGTTCCGGCAACCGCGCTTTTCCCGGTATTGTTGTTGTTCATTTTGCAGCTGCCGGGCGGGTTGAATCTGGCAGCCGTGTTGTTGATGTTGATGGGAACCCAGTGGTATTTGCTCTTCAATGTCATTGCCGGGGCGAATGCCATCCCGCAGGATTTGAAATACACTACCGCTCTGCTGGGGTTGAAAGGCTGGCAGCGCTGGCGTACCTTAATCCTGCCGGCATTATTCCCGTATCTGATTACCGGCGCTATCACTGCCAGCGGCGGCGCCTGGAACGCCAGCATTGTGGCGGAATATGTAACCTTCAGTGGCAAGGTTCAGCAGACAACCGGCATTGGGGCGGTCATCTCCCATGCTACCGATCAGGGTAACTATCCCCTCTTGCTGGCGGGTACGCTGGTGATGGTGGTGGTGGTTGTGTTGATTAACCGGCTGGTATGGCGCCCGCTTTATCGCCAGGCGGAAGAAATTTACCGGATGGAGTGAACAGATGAGCAACGATACGGTTTTACTTGAACTCCAAAATGTTTCTCAGCTATATGGTAGCGGCGAAAAACGCTTTGTGGCGGTGGATAAAGTTAACCTGACGGTGCGGGAAGGCGAGTTTGTTGCCCTGTTGGGACCTTCGGGCTGCGGAAAAAGCACTTTACTGCGCATCATCACCGGTTTGCAAAAAGCTTCGGAAGGCAGTGTGTTTTACCGCGGTCAAAAATTAATGGGGGTCAATCCCTATGCTTCCATTGTTTTCCAGACCTTTGCACTTTTTCCATGGCTGACGGTGCAGGAGAATGTGGAACTGGCGCTCAAAGCGCGCGGGGTGGAGGTGGAAAACCGCCGCCGACTGGCGCTTGATTTGATTGACCGTGTCGGTCTGGATGGTTTCGAGAATGCCTATCCGCGGGAACTTTCCGGTGGGATGCGCCAAAAGGTGGGCTTTGCGCGTGCCATGGCGGTTGAACCGGAGCTGCTTTGCCTGGATGAGCCGTTTTCAGCGCTGGATATACTGAGCGCCGAATCCCTGCGGGGCGAGCTGCTCGAATTGTGGTTGAGCGGCAATATCCCGACCCGTGCCATCCTGATGGTCAGCCACAACATCGAAGAGGCGGTCTTTATGGCCGACCGCCTGGTGTTGATGGACAAAAATCCCGGGCGGGTGGTTGCCGATTTTGAAGTCAATCTGCCGCACCCGCGCCAGCGCAAATCTCCGGAATTTCAGGCAGTGGTGGACCGTACCTACGGCATTCTTGCCGGTCAGACCATGACCGAAGCCGAAGAATTGGGCTCAGCGCCGGGTGAACCGGGTACAACGCGCGCCCTGCCGGAAATCAGCATCAGCGATCTTACCGGTATGCTGGAACACATTGCGGAAAATCACAAAGACGGTGCCGATATTTACCGGCTGGCAGAGGAACTTTCGATTGACTCGGATCATCTGCTGCGGTTGACGGAGGCGGCTGAATTACTGCGCTTTGCGACTATTCAAAAAGGCGATATTACCCTGACCGTGCTGGGTGAAACCTTTGCAGAGGCCAGCATTCTGGCGCGTAAGGAAATTTTTGCCACCCGCATCCGCCGCCTGCCGATTTTCCGCTGGATTTTCAACCTGCTGCGTTCGGCGGATAATCAGCAACTGAAATGGAATGTGATTCAAACAGCGCTGGAACTGGAATTTCCGCCCGAAGAAGCCGAAAAGCAGCTCGAAACGGTGGTGGATTGGGGCCGTTACGCTGAGGTGCTGGGTTATGACGATAAAAGCGAGACGATTTACCTCGAAAGCGCACCCATTGCGGTTTGATTTAACTGGATTTTATTAATCGCCATGTCCGCTCGGCAAGGCTGCGGATGGAGAGATGTTCTTTGCCGCGCAGGTAGGTTTCCAGCGTGTCGTGCAGCGGATCGGCCCATTGGGCGGGTGTGCCGCTCATGATTCCCAGCAGTGTGCCAACCAGACCGGCGTTGCAGTCCACATCCAGCCCGGCGTGAGCAAGCCAGCGGAAGGCAGCCGTCATCTCGCCGTTGCAGTGCCACAGAGCAAATAAATCAGCGGCCAGGTTGGGGTAGGCGTGGATCCAGTTGTACTCCTCAAAGCGGGTGTCCAGTTTCTGCCAGGCTTCCAGCGGGTCGGGTGTTGCCGAGAGCGTTTGCAAGACCTCACGGGCAACTGCCACATATTCACTGCGCTGCGGCAGGTAGTTCAGACCTTCTTCCAGCATGGCGCTCAGGTCATTACGTACAAAGGCAAGCGCGGTTAACACAGCCGCATATATGCCGCCGTAAACGCCGTTGGCGGCATGGGAAACGCACCCATCCACAAAAGCCAGCCGGGCGGCTTCCAGAGGCCAGCCGGGCGCAAGCAGGCCGCATACCATCCCGCGCATTTGCGCACCAATCCAGTCATTGTACGGATTGCGAAAAGCACCCGAAAGCGGCGGCATAAATCCCATGCTCAGATTGTTCAGCGCAACCCACTCGGCTGACCAGCCAAACGGGATCTGGCGCAGCCATTCCAGACCGAGGTCTATCGAGGTGAGGTTCCTGCCGTGTTTTTCAAACACATCCAGAAAGACCAGTTCATAAACCACATCATCGTTGACCGTTTCGGGTTCGGTCAGGTAGCCCTCAATCACGCCGTACACTTTTTGAATCTGGCTGGAATGATAGCCCTCGATGGCGGTGCCAAAACTGCCGCCGGCCAGCTGCCCCAACCAGCCATGCAGGATTCGCTCCGGCACTTCTTTGTAAGGCAGCTTTTCTGGCTGAGTTGCGGGATTCTTCATGTTGGAGAAGATACTTTCCCAATCCATCGGGCGTTGATATTGCCAGTAAGAATGGGTGGGAATGCGGGGGGCATTGTGCAAGGCACTCAACAGGCGGGCGGTGTGGGCACGCAGGTCATCGCGGCGGTTTTCGGCTGCCAGTTGCAGCCCTTCCGGCAGCAGAGCCTCCGCTTCGCTGACATCAAAGCCCTGATTGTAGCGCGACTGTACCATTTCCACATAAGGGATTTCCGGCGCGCCGGAACCGGGTACGCGCGCATTCCAGAACAGAGCGATCAGGTCATCTCCATGCGGAAAGACGGTATTGCTGTCATACCACTGGCTGGAATGAACGCGCCGGTCGAGCGGGACGGCATTCAGGCGGATGGCGCGGTCAATTTGCCAGGCGCGGGCGGGCAGAGGATGGGGTAATTCAATCATGCGTTTTTCAACCTCCGTTTACGGGCAGCGTAGAAGTAGAGGGCGATCAGAGTTGCCACATAGGGCACCATGGCCGTGAACTGGGCAGGGACACGGTAACCCTGCAGCAACAAGCCCAGCCCATCCGAAAAACCAAACAACAGCGAAATCAGGGCGATGCCCAGCGGGTTGCCGTTGACCAGAATAATGGCTGCCAGCGAAATCCAGCCCCGCCCGGCGGACATGTTTTCGGCAAACAGGTTGACATAACCGAGCGAGAGGAATGCCCCGCCCAACCCGCACAGCACCCCGCAAGCCAGCAAAGAAAGGGCGCGCATACGGTTGGAAGGCACGCCGCTTGAATCCAGGCGGGCCGGGTTATAACCGGCTGCGCGCAGACGCAGGCCAAAGCGGGTTTGAAAGATCAGGTAGTAAGTCAAAATGGTGGCGATTACCGCTACCCAGACCATCAAATTCTGCCCTGACAGAATCTCACCAACCAGCGGAATGTTTTCGATCAGCGGCAAACGGATGGAGGGAATGGGTTGGATGGCCGGGTTGGAAAAGACACCCTTGACGCTGAAAATTTTGCGCAGCATGTAGGTGGTTGCCCCCACGGCAAACAAGTTCAGGGCGATGCCGGTTACAAACTCATCGGTTTTCAATACCACCGCAAAGAGAATAAATATCAGAGAAAGGAGCAAAGCCCCTGCCACCGCCAGTAGCACACCCACCAGCCATGAGCCGGTGTAATAGGAACCCAGCACGGCAAAGAAAGCGCCGGTCAGCAGCATACCTTCCATGGCAATGTTGAACACACCTGCGTAATAGGTGTAGGCGCCGCCCAACGCCGCCAGTAAAATGGGGGTTGCCCCGGAAATCATGCCGTTAATCAAGCCGAGGAGGATTTTCATGTGCGCACCTCCCTTGCCCGCCGGCGGGCTGCCAGTTGTTCCAGGGCAGTGTTCAGGTACTCGCGGCTGGCGACGATGACCAGCACCAGAAGGGCTTGCAGTACCTGTGAGATTTCATTGGGGACATTGGTGATTAATTCCATACCCAATGCGCCGGTTTGAATGGCGCTGAAGAACAAACCATACAGGAAGGTGGCAATCAGCCCATTGTTGGCGACAATGGCAATCATCACCCCATCCCATGCGTAGTTGGCGCCCAGCCCGCGAATGAAGCGGTGCGGCCCGCCCATCACCACCAGACCGCCTGCCAGCCCGGCCAGTGCGCCGGTTACCAGCATCACTGCCACAAAATTGCGGTTGATGTTGCAGCCGCCCAGCCGCGCAAACAACGCATTCTGGCCGGTGATGCGCCATTCGTAGCCGGCTTTCCAGCGGTTGAAGATGAACCAGGCCAGAACGACTGCGGCAAACATGAACAGAATCATGGTGTTAAATTCGCCCCACTTTGGCAGCCAGCCGTTGGGGTTGATTTGCGGGGTCATCGGCGAAAATGCTGCCGGGTCTTTGAACGGCGCAGTGATTGCCCAGGCGGTGAAGTAATCGGCAATCATATTCAACATGAGGGTGACGATGAACTCGCTCATGTCGAAGAAGCGCCGCAGCAGAGCAGCAATGCCCGCCCACAACATCCCTCCCAGCATGGCCAGCAGGGCAAGAACGGGAATCATCAGCGCAGGCGGCAGGTCAAGGTAAAGGCCGCCAACGGTGGCGAACAGGGCGCCCATCACCAGCTGGCCGGGCTGACCAAGGTTAACTACGCCGGAAGCAAACGCAATGGCTGCCGAAAGGCCGGGCAGTACCAGCGGAACGGCATTGCGCAGTGTGGTGGCAAAGGGATAATACCCAAACAGCGAATAGCGGAACAGTGACTCATAGGTTGCCAGCGGGTCGTAGCCCTGCAACAACAACAGGAATGCTCCCAGCAGCAAGGCAATCAGGATACCAATCAGGGCGTTGAGCAGTTTTTGTCTCATAGGCTTGCTTCCCGCCCTTCCAGCATCAACTGGCCTACTTCCTGTGGGTTGGTTTGTTCAACCGGCAAATTGCCCACCAGTTTGCCGCGGTACAGTACCAGAATGCGATCCGAAAGCAGGAAGATTTCCTCTAAATCGGCTGAAATCATCAGAATGGCGCGTCCTTCAGCGCGAATTCGCAAAATCTGGTCATGGATGTACTCCATTGAACCGACGTCCAACCCGCGGGTGGGCTGGTCGAGCAGGACGAAGTCACTTTGCAGCAGCAGTTCACGTCCGACGATGACTTTCTGCTGATTGCCGCCAGAAAGGGTGCGGAACGGCGCGCGCGGAGAAGACAGCACGACCGAAAATGCCTCAATCAACTGGCGGGTGAATTGCTGAGCGTAGCTGGAATTGAGCAACAACCCGTTCCAGCCGGAAAAGCGCGGGTTGAGCCGGTGATGAGTCATGATCGCGTCTTCCCAAACCGGCGCGGTCAGACTGGCGCCCATCTTACCGCGGTCTTGCGGGACGAACGAGATATGCTTGCGGCGCTCCAGAATGGAGGCGCGGGTAATATCCTGACCGCGAATCAGAATGCGCCCGCTGGTGGGGGATTGAATGCCCATCAGTGTGTTCACCAGCTCAAACTGGCCGTTGCCCTCCACACCTGCCACGCCCACAATTTCGCCGGCGCGGACTTCAAAGTTCAAATTATCCAGGCGTACCCGCCCGTGGTCTTCGCGCAGCGAGAGGTTTTCGACTTTTAAAATCGTTTCGCCGGCAGGCTGCGAGGTGCGCCGGCTGGTGAAAATCACCTCACGGCCGACCATCATGTGGGCCAGTTCCTGACGGGTGGTGCTGGCGGCATCTACCGTGTCCACCTTTTTCCCTTTGCGCATGACGGTGATGCGGTCGCTGAGTTCCAGCACTTCTTCCAGACGGTGGGAAATAAACAAAATGGTGTGTCCGCCATCGCGCAGGCGGTTGAGTTCGGCAAATAGCTGGGGAATTTCCTGCGGTGTCAACACCGCGGTCGGTTCATCTAAAATCAGGACTTCCACATTGCGGTAGAGCAGGGTGAGGATTTCCACCTTCTGACGGGCTGCCACGGAGATGTTTTCCACCCTGGCATCCGGGTCAAGGTTGAACTGAAACTCATCAATTTTCTGTCTGACCAGCTGGCGGGCGCGGTTGCGGTCAATTTTGCCCAGCCAGTTGACGGGTTCGATGCCCAGCACAATGTTTTCCCAAACGGTATATTCGGGAATGAGGACAATTTCCTGATGCACCATGCCAATACCGGCGGCAATGGCTTCCCCCGGTTCGCGGAAGTGGACGGATTTGCCCTTGTAGATTATCTCTCCAGAGTTGGCATGGGTCAGACCATACAACACCTTCATCAGGGTGCTTTTACCGGCCCCGTTTTCACCGACAATCGAGTGAATTTCGCCGCGCCGAAAGTCCACGGTCACATCATCCAGTGCCAGCACACTGGGCGGGTAAACTTTCACAATGCGGCGCATCTCAATCAGTGTCGAGTTGTTGGTCATCTTCGTGAAAATACCTTTAGGGAGATGGGTGAAGCAAGGCTTCACCCATCTCAATCAGGATTACATCCGATTTGGGCAGATTGCTTATTGCCAGACTTCCTGATTGTTGTACAGTTCAATTTTCAGGCTGCCGTCAATGATCTGCTGGCGCAGTGTCATCACCTGATCTATGATGGATTGGGGTAAAACCTGGATCTGGGCTTCGAGGGCAATATCCACACCGCCCTGAGCAATGCCGTACTTCAGCACCTGGCCGGGCTGGTAAGTGCCGTCGTTGATGGTCTTATAGACATCCTCGATGGCTTTCCCGACGTTCTTAATGTCGCTGGCGATCACATAACCGGGTTCGAGGTCGTTCTGGTTGGTATCCACACCAATGGCGTACAACTGGCGTTCACGGGCGGCCTGTAACACGCCGATGCCGGCAGCGGCCGCAACCTGAAAGACTACATCCGCTTTCTGGTCATACAGCTGCAAAGCAGCCTGTTTACCGCGTGCGGAGTCATCCCAGGCGCCGCCCAGTGATTTCTTCAACACCTGAATTTCAGGGTCAACCGATTTTGCGCCGTTTTCGTAAGCAAAAATAAAGGCATTGACCACCGGGTCAACATCACCGCCGACTACGCCGATGATTTTATCGGCGTTGATATTCGGGATGCTGGTATCAAGGGTTGCCAGTCCGGCGACAACCCCGGCGAGGTAGGCGCTCTCTTCCTCGATGAAGTCCACCGAGGTGATGGTTTTCTTGCTGTTTTCAACGACCGTATCAATATTGACAAAGATTTTATTGGGATATTGATCGGCAAACTCTTTCAGTTGATCCTCAAAGCCGTAGGAAATCACAAAGATTACATCTGCGAAATCCACGGCGGCGCGCAAGGATGGTTCATACTTACCGGCATCAAAGTTGCATTCAATGGTGCGGGTTTCTACCCCGTACTGTCTGGCAATGTTGTCAATACCGGCTTTGCCGGAATCGTAGAAGGCGTTATCGCCCAGCGCGCCATTGATCAGATAAACGACCCGCTTGGGCTGATCCTGGGTGCTGGCTGCCGGTGCGCAGGCTGCCAGACTGAGGAGCAGAGCCACAATTAAAAGAATAAACAGGGGCTTTTTCATCTTCTATTCTCCTTAAGTACTCTTGTCGTGGAATGGTTTGGTTTCTCAAATTGAACCACCAAAAAATGACGGGAGAATTATACTCCCGTTCTTTGGCTTTATCCGAGAAGTTTGACAATTGTGTACGAGAGAGAGGGGGATGTTCCAGCCGCCTGGCGGACAGGCGGTTGGAGGTTTTGGATCACTCATGGAATCTGGATTGATCCAGTAATTCGCGCAGCTTTTCTTCTTCGCTCTTGGCTTTTGCCGGCAGGGCCTCTCTTTCGGCTTGCAGTTCGGCTGCTTCGGCAGCGCGTAACACATCCAGCGGTTGTCGGCGCATCAGGCTGAATTGTCCGCAGTTTTCGCAACGATCCAACCTGCCGACTGCCAGATTGATACTCCACAAGTGAAGGGGGGTTGGGCGCTGGCATTTGGGGCAAATCGCACCGCCTGCAACTCCATAATCGCGTGCTTGACCGGGGGCGTAGCGTCCGGCTGGTTTACCACGCAAGGCTAACATTTGCACTCCGCCGCCAATAAGAGACAACAACAGAACCACTCCCAACAGGGGAACGATGATTTTGAAGATCGCTTCTTTTTCGGCCTGACTGCTGGCAAATTCAAAGCGCCGTGGTGATAACGTTATCGTTGAGCCGTCCTTCAAAGTCAACCGGGCGCTCAGTTCGTGAACACCTTCGGGGTAACTGCCGGTATTGAAACGAAAACGGAAAGGCGCTTCGGTGATCGTTGCCATTTCCTCGCCATCCAACAGAAAAGTAACCGATGCCAGATGATCCTGATCACCTGAAATTTTGAGGGTGAAATCGCCGCGAATCTGGCTGCCGGCCGAAAAGCCGAAGTTGCGGTCCACCAGAAGCCGGTAACCTTCCTGTGCCATTACAGGGGAAGTCAGCAACAGGCTGAGGATTAGGGCGCTGGCAGTAATGGATAGGATTTGAAAGATTGAGAGAGAATGTTTTGTTTTCATAATTCACTTCCAACGGGTGAGAATGGTTTCACGCTGAAACAGGCGCGCACCGAGATAGATCAAAAAGATGTCGATCACAATCAGGGCAGTAATGACGATCAGCATCAATTGCTGGTTGATGACCAGCAAACCGGCTACCTGTCCAAACAGGAGTGCCAGCACCGGAACGATCAATACGGCTGCCATTTGTTCTGCAATGCGCGGGTCGTTGACGCGCGAGGAAACCATGATGGCAAAATTAACCGCGGCGATGGCCATCAGCGGTCCGACCACCAGCACGCCCAACAGCCAGGTCGGACCAAGCACATAGGCGCGTACCTGCTGGCTGGCGCCTGTCAATGGAATCAGAAGTTGAAAGATGAGGAAACACAGCCAGGTAGCCCCAACCGCGGGAATGGCGGCTGCCAGCGCTTTGCCGGTCAGCAGCTCTTCGGTGGAAATGGGGGTGGCCAGTAAAGGCTCAAGACTGCGGGTTGTTTTTTCGCCTACGATGCTGTACGCTGCAATGGTGATGGGAATGATCAACGGCAGCATCATATACAGAATCAGGAATTGATTGATGACATAGACCTGCATACAGGAGGCTGAATCCATATCCCCGCACACCGAGAGGAATAATTCAGGCAGGTCAGCCATATCCCCGCCGGGCAGGGTGCTTCCGGCGGTTGCATACAGCATGATCAGCGGCAGGGCAGTAAAGAGCAGCGGCATTAAGACAATGGTGAACAAAACCATTTTGTTTTTGAACACTTCTGCCCATTCTTTATCAATGATGGTTCGAATATGTCGGAAGGACAACATGGCCATTACTCCTCTGCCTGCAACGTTTGCAGGTAAATATCTTCCAGTGAATGACGGATTTCGCCGACAAATTGCAGATCGGCGCCACATTCTACGAGAGCGCGAATCAGGGACGGGTTGTGCTCTTCCGGGTCATCCAGGCGCACGACCAGCCGGTTATCCACGCTGAAAACTTCTTTGACAAAATCAAAGCGGCGCAATACCTCTGCCCATTCCGGAATCAATTTTCGCAGATGGAAAACCACCCGCCGCCCGAACAAGCGCTGGCGCAGGTTTTCGGGGGTGTCCACGGCAATCAGGCGGGATTTGAAGATGCCGATGCGATCGCAAAGGCGGTCGGCTTCATCTAAATTGTGGGTACAGAGGAAGATGGTCCGCCCTTCGCTTTTTAACTCTTCAATAAAATCCCGCACCAGTTTGGCGGCTTCAGGATCCAGGCCGCTGGTGGGTTCATCCAGAAAAAGAACGCGCGGCTCGTGCAATAGAGCGCGGGCAATCGCCAGTTTCTGGCGCATCCCCTTACTAAAACTGCCCACTTCGTCCATGCGCCGGTTCCACAGGCCCAACATGCGCAGATATTTTTCAACCTGTCCTTTGACATCCTGTACATCGTAGAGATTGGCGTAAATGCTCAGGTTTTTCTCGGCGCTCAGACGTTCGTACATGCCGGGCGTTTCGGTCAGAATGCCGATGCTGCGCCGAATCCGGGTGTCATCGCGGCCGATTTGCAGGTTGTTAATGAAGGCGCGCCCGCTGGTGGGGCGAATCAAAGCTGCCAGCATGCGAACGGTGGTGGTTTTACCTGCGCCGTTGGGTCCTAAAAAGCCAAATACTTCCCCTTCATTTATCTCCAGGGTCAGGTCTTGCACGGCTTGAATGGGGGGTTGATTTTTACGCAGGATGAAAGTTTTCGTCAGGTTTTCTGTGCGAATCATAAATTTCTCTCCACGGGGTGGATAGTGCCAGTCTTCTTCGACCCCGATTATTGTATCATTGTATCAGAAAAATGGTATAAGGGAAGGGGGTTAAGACCAAAGCGCACCTCGACCAAAGGAGGAATTGAAGGCTGGTCAGGTGGAGAGGATAGGATGCTTGTGAGCCTGGCTATTAACCGCCTATTTCACTCATGGTCCGGTTGGTAGCAAAATTGCCTTCGGCAAGGCCGTGCCCCCATGGTTTGTGCCAGATGCCATCCAGGATAATCTGCCGCAGGTCTTCCAGCGTGGCGCCCTGCCGGAGTGGGGTGAGCAGGTCTACTTCCTTCTCGCGCAGCAGACACAGGCGCAGTTTGCCATCTGCCGTCAGGCGGGCGCGGGTGCAGGCGGCACAGAATGGCATGGAAACCGAGGCAATGAAGCCGATTTCCCCAACCGCATCGCGCAGCCGAAAGATACGGGCTTCGCCATCCAGTTGACCGTTATTCACCGGTTGCAACGGTCCAAGTTCGGCTTCAATACGGCTGATCATCTACTGGGTGGTGACCACTTGCTGCCGCTGTAATTCGGTTGCGCCGCCAAACGGCATCATCTCGATGAAACGAATCTGCCAGGGGAAGGTGCAGGAAAGGCGCGCCATGGGAACGACATCTTCTTCGTTAAAACCGCGCACAATGACCGCATTCAATTTAATTGGCTGCAGACCAGCCTGCTCAGCAGCCATGATTCCGGCCCACACTTTGTCAAACGATCCCCACCGGGTGATGGCTTTGAAACGAATCGGGTTGAGCGTATCCAGGCTGATGTTGACGCGTTGCAAGCCGGCTTCCTTGAGGGGTTGCGCCAGTTTTTCCAGCAGAACGCCGTTGGTGGTCATCGAAAGTGAACGCACTCCCGGTATGGAAGCTATCCCGCGCACCAGGTCAACGATTTTGGCGCGCACGGTCGGCTCACCGCCGGTCAGGCGGAATTTATCAAAGCCCAGGGAAGCGAACAGTCGAGCCAATAGCAGCACTTCGTCATCCTGCATCAGTTCGGGGTTAGGGCGAAAGGTCATATCCTCCGGCATGCAATATACGCAGCGCAGATTGCAGTGATCGGTCAGGCTGATGCGGAGATAATGGATGATGCGTCCGAAGCGGTCGAGGGCCATAGGAAATTAAAGACAGGGACCTTTTAATTTAGACTTATTATATCCGATTTTGGATGAATAAAGATTATTTTTCTAATTTTTACCCGATTAGACGCAAATTTATGGATGTTTGTTTCTCTTCCTTGTGATACCTGACACTACCTTTTGAACTCAAAGCGCAAGATAATGAAAATGCAGCCAGCATCGCCGTTTTGTATATATTCAATCCCCGTTCACGAAAAGGAGGAACAGCAATGCCCGTAAAGGGACGAATTATCGTCAATGAGGCTTACTGTAAGGGATGTGAACTGTGCGTAGATGCCTGTCCGCAGCAGGTCATTGCGCTTGATCCGGTGCGGATTACCGCCAAGGGCTACCACCCGGCAACGCTGGTACAGGAAGGCTGCACCGGCTGCGGCATTTGCGCCATTGTTTGCCCGGAAGCCGCCATCACGGTTTACCGAGAAGCAGCCAAAGCCCGTCAGGCAGCAGCCGCATAGAGGAGGCAGATATGGCGAGAGAACTGTGGAAAGGAAACAATGCCATTGCCGAAGCGGCAGTACGGGCCGGCTTGCAGGCCTACTTCGGTTATCCGATCACCCCCCAAACCGAATTGCTGGAATACCTTTCGGCGCGCATGCCAGAACTGGGACGCGCTTTTGTGCAGGCGGAAAGTGAATTGGGCGCTATTAACATGGTTTACGGTGCGGCCTGCACCGGTGCGCGGGTA
Source organism: Bellilinea sp. (assembly GCF_053501535.1). Taxonomy (NCBI): domain Bacteria; kingdom Bacillati; phylum Chloroflexota; class Anaerolineae; order Anaerolineales; family Anaerolineaceae; genus Bellilinea; species Bellilinea sp. The sequence continues at coordinate 22,641 of NZ_JBRCOK010000039.1, forward strand.
ATGACCTCCTCTTCCAGCCCGGGCATCAGCCTGATGATGGAGGGGATTTCGTACATTGCCGGCACGGAAGTGCCCTTTGTGCTGGTGGATGTGATGCGCGGCGGGCCGGGTCTGGGTAACATTGCCCCGGCGCAGGCCGATTACAACCAGATTGTACACGGCGGCGGTCACGGCGATTACAACGCGATTGTACTGGCCCCGGCCTCCATTCAAGAGTCGGTTGACCTGACCTATGAAGCCTTCGACCTTGCCGAAAAATACCGTGCCATTACGGTCATTTTGATTGATGGTAGCATCGGTCAAATGATGGAACCGGCTGAGATGCCCCCCATGCGCCCGCTTAAGACCGAATATCCCGAATGGGCCGTGCGCGGCATCGTTGAACACCCCGGTGAGCGGCGGGTATTATCTTCGATTTACCTTGACCCGCCGGATGAGGAAGCCGCCAATTTGCGCATGCTGCGCCGCTGGCAGCAGGTGGAAGCCAACGAGGTGCGCTTCAAAGGCTACTATCTGGAGGATGCCCGTTTTGTGGTGGTTGGGTTTGGTTCAGCCGGACGGGTGGCACTTTCAGCGGTGCGTGCCGCGCGGGCGGAGGGAATTCCAGTCGGTTTGCTGCGACCCATTACCCTCAAACCCTTCCCGGTCAAGGCACTGGACGAATTGAGCCGGCAGGTTGAGGGCATGCTGGTGGTGGAAATGAACTCCGGACAAATGCTGGAAGATGTTCGCCGTGTGGTTGAGGGTCGGGTGCCGGTGGAATTTTACGGCCGCCTGGGCGGTATCATTCCCATGCCGGATGAGGTACTGGAAGAGATCCGCCGCCTGACGCGCGAACCTTTACCTCTCGATGGTCACCCGCGCGACCGCTGGCTGGCGCGCATGCCTCACAGCAACTAGAAAGGAGCGAAAAACCATGGTGATGCTCGATGAAGTTGTTGTTTATGAACGCCCGCAATCGCTGGAAGAGTGCGCCACCCATTATTGCCCGGGCTGCACCCACGGGGTAGCTCACCGCCTGATCGCGGAGGTGATTGACGAGATGGGCATCCGCGACCGGATGATTGGCGTGGCTTCGGTGGGCTGCTCGGTGTTTGCCTATAACTATTTTGATTTTGACTTTGTTCAGGCCCCGCACGGGCGCGCCCCAGCCATGGCAACCGGTATCAAGCGCGTCCTGCCCGACCGGATTGTGATGACCTATCAGGGTGATGGTGATATGGCATCCATCGGCATGGGGGAGATTGTCCATGCTGCGGCACGTGGAGAAAATATCACCGTTTTCTTCCTCAACAATGCCAATTATGGAATGACCGGCGGGCAAATGGCGCCGACAACCCTGCCGGGCCAACAGACTACCTCCAGCCCCAAGGGGCGGGATGTGGAAACGCAGGGTTACCCGGTACGCGCATCGGAATTACTGTCAACACTGGAAGGGGCCAGTTATGTGGTGCGGCGCAGCCTGCATGACCCCAAGAACATCCGCATGGCAAAGAAAGCCATCCGCACCGCTTTTGAAGTGCAGCAGCGTGGACTGGGCTTTTCGATGATTGAACTGTTGTCCATTTGCCCGACCAACTGGGGCTTGACGCCGGTTCAATCGCTGCGCTGGCTGGAAGAACACATGATCCCCTACTATCCAATTGGGGATTACAAAGTCCATCCGATTGTAGCGGAATTGAAGTTCTAAGGAGGCGCGGGGAATGCAAACCGAAATTATCATTGCTGGGTTTGGCGGGCAGGGTATTTTATTCGCCGGGCAATTGCTGTCCTACGCTGCCATGGATAGCGGGTTGGAAACCACCTGGATTCCTTCCTACGGGCCGGAAATGCGCGGCGGCACCGCAAACTGCACGGTGATCATCGCCGATGAAGAAATCGGCTCGCCGGTTGTGCGCAATCCGCAGGTTGCCATTGTGATGAACCGTCCCTCACTGGATAAGTACGAACCGCTGGTCAAACCGGGTGGACTGCTGGTGGTCAACTCCTCGATCATTGACCGCACCCCGGAGCGAAAGGACATTCAGGTGGTGCTGGTGCCGGCCAACGATATTGCCGAGCAACTGGGTGACCGGCGGATGGCCAACATGGTCATGCTAGGGGCGTTCCTTGCCAATTTGCCGGTGCTTGGTTTGGAGGCAATTGAAAAAGCCCTGCAGGAACATCTGCCGGAACGCCACCACAAACTGCTGCCGAAGAATTATCAGGCATTGCGCGAGGGGGCGCGGTATCTCGGGGAAAAGGTTTGAGAGGCTTAAATTTAGTGAGGCAGCCGCGCATTTGCCTGGCTGCCTCTTTTTGTCTAATGCAAAACTGAGAGCAGAAAACCAGCCTTGACCAATATTTCCAGTTCACCCTGTCCATCAGAAGAGATCTTCCACACCGGTGAGTCCCCAGGATGCAAATCGGCCTGATCGAGCACCAGGGCAGACGAATCGCGTGACCACTCTACACGGGCAATGGACCGTTCAAAGGTACGTTGCCATAAAAGATTTTGACCGGTCAGGCTGATCACACTCAGTGTGACGGCGGTATCCGCCTGTTCGGGTCGGCTATGAAGCACCGCCAGTCGGTCGCTCTGCGGTGACCAGGCCCAATCCTTCAGCAGGATTTTACCGGGCTGCACTGCCAGTTTGTGGAAGAAATTGCCGTCCAGTGTTCCCACTGTGCCATCAAGGGTGAGGACATACTTCCCGTTAACAGACATCCCGATGAGGGCAAAGTCTAATTGATCAGACTTCGATTGCGAAGGGTAATTAACCAGCGCTTGTGTGGCGGTTTTCTGCGAAAGGATGACGAGTTTTTCTTCTTTGGAGTCCGCATCATACACCCAGGTCAACACCCATTTCAAATTGGTTTCAAAGGTTAGGTCGGTGAGGCCAACTATCTGGCTGGTGAGGGCCTCCGTGTCCACCAGCCATACCTCTGCCTCGCAGCATTCGCCGAGGACGACAGCAATGTGGTCGGAATGCGGCGACCAGTCGGCAAAAAGAGGGGTAGATACAAAAGGGGGGAGGCATTCGCTCAAATCGGCAGTCAGCGAATACAGACAAAGTTGACTCCGATGGATGAAAGCCAGCCGCTCGCCATCCGGCGAAAAGGATGGGCTGAAAACCGCATCCCTGGCAGAAAACTGTTTCAGGATGGACTGCTTGGCTAAATCATAAATCAACCAGCCGCCGCTGCCATCCGGCAGGAGCAACCGGTTGCCGGCAGGTGAAACCTTCGGCGGGGTGGAGTGATGAAATTGTAGCCAAACGTTGGGTTCATCGCCGGGTGCGGCCTGGGTCAACACGGGGGCTAGCGTAACAGACTCAGTTCCACTTAGATCGGTAAGAGCAATCTGTCTGTCGGCTCGCAGGTGAAGCACTTCCAGTGATTCGGGTAAAGGTTTGTAGATGGTGGGAGGCGTGACGGTTGAGGTTGTCTGAGTGGCGATAGGCTTTTGGGTCGCGACCGGCGCTTCGGGGAAAGCGGGAGGGGTAGAGGTTGATGTTGCTGTTGGAGAGATTTGCGGTGCAGTGCAGGCCGAAATGATCAAGCTCAGCACAAGCAATAAAGTTGTAATTATGAATTTATAAACTTTTTTCTTCATTTCGCATTTCTCTTTTTATGGGTAGGAAATCGTACCACAGGGATTGTCTGGATAAGCATAATCCACCCTGATTGGCGTAAATCCGGTCATACCGTTTAAACGGATGCTGGTATCACTCAGATTTCTTACCTCAAAGTGAAGATGATTCCCTGTGCTATTACCGGTACTACCTACCCAGCCTAATACATCCCCCCTTTGAACATTGTAATTTCGAGAATAAATTAGTTCCCAATTGATGCTATGCAAATGGGCATAGTATGCTTTTACTCCCCCTTGAGTTCTAACAAGATTCCCATATCCGGAATTGCTCCATCCCACAAATACCACAGGATCACTAGAGCTTGCGTAAATGGGCGTTCCTTGTGGTCTTGCAACATCAATTGCGTATCTAGACCAACTCGTGTTATGTGCTGGTGAGTTACATGTTGCCGTCAGGTTAGCACCTCGCAATGGGGCATGCTACCAAGTTCCAAGATTAAGAGGGGTAAATAGGTTATCATTAGGTGAATTGATAGTGTGTAAACTGGGGTTGCCTGTAACCTTTGAGGTTCCAAACCATGAGAAAGGACGAAATCTTTCTCCATAAACATCTTGCAAACTATATGGAGTGCTATCACTAAACCTAAAAGACTCTACAATCTTGTTGTAAATATCTATATTTGAGTCTGAAACATTTGACCAGATAAACCAAACAATCTTTCCCCTAAGAATGTTTGTAAATCGATATTCTGTGATGCTTGATGATCCCTTAGCTTGTAATAAATCAGTTTCGTTACTGGGGGTTTTAAGGATGGTTAATTCTAAATTTGTGGGTTGATCAAGAGATCGGCTAAAAAGTTCATATTGAATAGTCCAATCTTCCAACGATTGGTCGGGATTTGCTTCAACCAAATACATACCTATCTCAACTTTAGAATTATGGGATTTGTAAGCATTATCAACAATCACTAGCGTTGCGCCTGCTCCTAAAGAATCATTCCTGGGTATTACAGACCAATAAGATGGGTAAGAAATTGAGAATCCCAATTTTGGATCGGTATAGGTCTGCCATTGCTGGATTACAGAAATTTGATCAGAAGGGGAATAACTTGCTACCAAGCCAGTAGGAAGATGTAACAAAATCATGGCTATTGCAATAATAAAGAGTTTCAGTATTTTTGGCATCAAATACTCCTTTTTTTATTTCGGTTGAAAATACTAAATGCGCTACTTTATTTTCATTTTAATGGATTTATTATATTGTGTTCAATATAGGGTTTTCCCTAAAATTGGGATAAACAAATCTATATATATCAAAACAAGAAGTACAATCGTTGTTTTGCTGGTTCTATAATCTAATAAATAGTGTATGCAAGTGCTTTGGATGCTCTTGCCCTATGGTACAAAACCAATAAAAATCCCTTCGGTCAGGCGGGTGAGACGGGTGCCGTCACGCTGGACGCGCCAGATTTCGCCGGCAGATTCAAAACGCGAGTAAGTCTGAATCACGATGGTGTCTTCATCTACCCACCCCATGACGTGCGGAGCGTTGGCCGAATCGTTGAACAACACTTGCGGGGATAGACTGCCGTCCACCGGAGCAAGCAGCACCTGCCCGGCTTCATCTTCCGGGTTGTTGCGCCCGCAGGCATACGCCAGCCACTGATCGGAGGGCGAAAACCGGCCGTCTCCACAGGTGGTCAGTCCGCTGGTAGGGGGCAGCAGTACTTCAACACGGCTGCCAAGGCGGCGCACGCGGATACCATCACCGTTGATAGACGCCATGCTTAAGTCGTTGGATATGGAACTGAGGCTCAAGCCGAGTCGTTCATCATCACTGACCAGTACGGTGATCGAGCCGCTGGCAGGGTCGTAAAGGCGCATACCATTCCAGTTTCCGTAAAGAATGTAGCCGCCAATGCCGGTCGGTTGGGTGGCATATAGCAGTTTCCCATCCGGCTGCCAGCGGTAGGGGTGAAGAATCAGCCAGCGTTCGCGGTTTTCTTCTTCACCGATTTCGTCCACTTTGCGGGCATCGCTGCCATCCAGATTGGCAATCCACAATTCCGATGAAGGCGCGTTTTCTCCCCAGAATTGATACGACCAGGCAATGCGGCTGCCGTCCGGGCTGATGCTGGCACTGATGGGATTTTCGGAGCGGATGAAATCCAGGGTGCGCCTGCCGGCGGAGGTAATCACCGTGACGGTGCCGTCTTCAAAGCGCGAGTAAGCCAGTCCATCGCGAAAAACGGTGGTGTTGTACGCACCCACGCCTTCAACCCCGCTGATGTCTGCCTCAAAACCCAGCCGGTTTCCCTCAAAATCAAAAGCCACAAAGCGCCCATCCATCAGGGCAATGAAACCGCGCCACACCCCGGCGGGGATGAGTGTGGTGGGGGAGGTTTCTGCTGTTGGGGTGGCAAGCGGCGGCATGGGCGGCGTTTCGGTGGCAGGAGGACTGTGCGGGGCAGCGGTGGCCGCTTCGCTGGTCAGTTGAGCATAGGCTGTGGCAAATGCATCGGGGGTCGGTTCGTTGCTCTCATCCGCCGATAGTTGGCAAGCGGCGGCTGTGAATAAACCCGCCATAATCAGCAGCCAAAGAGCGATTTTGGGGAGAAACCTTGCGTTCATTGGACACCTCTCAAAGGATGACCCCGACATCCGTCCAGGGCAGTATGTAATTTACGTCAATTCGGGATAAATCATTTTTACATCAACTTTCGAATTTTCGTCCCCCCTCCCGCCTCCCCCAAAATCGCCCCTGCGATTTTGGGGGAGGTGCAGG
>NZ_JBRCOK010000040.1:0-15418 GCF_053501535.1 Bellilinea sp.
TGGGCAATCGAAAACCGCTACCGTGAATTTGACTTCATGCGCGGCGGCGAGGATTACAAATACCGCTTTGGCGCCCGTCAACGCTGTGTGATGCGCGTGCGCCTGCAACCACCTGCCGCATGACCGCTACCGACGAGATTCTCAACGCCCTGCGCAAGGTCATTGACCCGGAAATCGGGCGCAACATTGTTGAACTGGGCATGGTACGCGACCTGACCCTGCACGAGGACGGACACCTGTCCTTTAGCCTGGCGCTGACCGTGCCAACCTGCCCGATGAAAGATCAAATGGCCTTCAATGCCCGCCAGATTCTGCGCGCTTTGGGGTTTGAACAGGTGGAAATCACTTTCGGCGCAATGACCGATGAAGAACGGCGCGCGGTGATGGCCAGCGCTGCCCCGCAGTTGCCCAAACTCAATGCCTTCAATCAAGTCCGGCGGGTGATTGCGGTGATGAGCGGCAAGGGCGGGGTGGGCAAATCCTCGCTGACCGCGCTGCTGGCGGTGGAGTTAACCCGCCGCGGCTGGAAGGTTGGGATACTGGATGCCGACCTGACCGGCCCGAGCATTCCACACTTCTTTGGGCTGCCGGCGGGTGGCTTGCGCGGCAGCGAGCAGGGTATTTTACCCGCGGCTACCCGTCAGGGCATTCGGGTGGTTTCCACCAACCTGTTACTGCCGGAAGCCGATCAGCCGGTGGTGTGGCGCGGCGCTTTGATTTCAGCCACCATTCAGCAATTCTGGACACAGGTGCTGTGGGGCAAACTGGATGCCCTGCTGGTGGATTTGCCGCCCGGCACTTCGGATGCAGCCCTGACCGTGCTGCGCACCCTGCCGGTTAACGGTGTAGTGCTGGTAACCGCCCCGCAGGGGCTTTCGGCGCTGGTGGTGCGCAAAGCCGTGCACATGCTGCAAACCCTCAACATTCCGATTTTGGGCGTGGTGGAAAATTACAGTTACTTCCGCTGTCCGGCGGATGGGGGCGAATACGCCGTGTTTGGCGCCAGCCATGCGCAGGAAATTTGTGAAGCCGCCGGAGCGCCTCTCCTGGCGCGCCTGCCGATCAACCCGCAGGTGACCGAGTTGTGCGACAGCGGACGTGCCGGTGAGGTGATCCTTCCAGAGCTGACCCCGCTGGTCGAGCGCATTCAGCAGGTCGAAGCCGTTCAGACTGCACCCCTCAAAGGTTAAGCCGTCAGCATCACCAGCAGAATGCCGGCGCTCAGCAGCCCGAACAAAACGGCTGCCAGGCCGTTCAGCCCGGCCTGCAGGGCAAAATACAGCCCAAAGGGGGTCAAAATCAGCACGGCCAGCGCCAGCAGGGAAAGATACAGCCGCTTCTGGCGGTGATTGGGTTGGGCGTTCATGGGTGGAATTGTACCTCACAAAGTTCTTTCCTTATCAACTCTCCTCTACCCGTAACTTCTAAGTGGGAAATACGACTATCTGGGTAGATAAACACAAATTTTCTTGAGGAGAATTCAACCATGAACCAGAAATCGAGTCACTTAATCGGAAAATGGATCGCTCTGGCAGTCTTTATCCTGCTGGGGCTGACCGCCTGCGCACCGGCTACGGCGGATGCCGCCAATACCCCGCTGGCAGCCGCGCCGCTCAATAATGCCGAGTCTGCATCGTTTGAAACGCGCCTGGTGCGCATCGAACTCAACGGCACGCTGGAGCAGATCAGCGAGCAGACGGCGGTGGTGGACGGGCAGACTTTTCGACTGGATGGGCAGTCGGTGGTGGTTTCCGCGCTCAAACCGGGTGATCGGGTGCAGGTCAAAGCCGTGCTGCTGCCCGACAATTCGCTGTATGCTCAATCCGTCAAACTGGATCTCTCAGCCTCCTCCAGCAGCAGTTTCAAGTTCTATGGTTTTGTAGAAGAAACCGGAACGGAAAGCTGGCGGATTTCCTCCATCATCGTTCAGGTGGCACCCGCCACGACAATTTCTGCCGGTACTGGCATGGGCAGTTTTGTCGAGGTGGAGGGACGAATTCTCAACGGTCAACTGCTGGCGGACAAGATTGCACTCGAAGATTCGCCCAAAACCGGTAAAACCGTCACTCCCGGCGTGCCGGGCAGCGGTGAGGTGGAGTTCTTCGGCAAGATCGAGTCCATTCAAAACGGCGTGTACGGGATTGGTGGACGCACCGTGCGCACTGCGGCTGGCACGGAAATCAAAGGCGCGCTGGCGGTGGGGATGATGGTCAAAGTCCATGCCACCCTGCAGGCTGACGGCACCTATCTGGCGCGCGAGATCGAATTGTCGAATGGGGATGATAACAGCGGCAGTGATGACAACTCCGGTAAGGGCGGTGATGACGATGGCAAAGGAGACTATGATTACGGCAAAGGAAAGGGCAAGTGAGTAATTTCTGCCTCTGGATGGGTACAATTGTTCAGGTTGCCGGGTGTACTTTTCCCTACACCCGGCAGCGCCTTTTTCGCAGAGGCTGGAAGTATAATACCTGTGTTGCAGAAAAAAACTTTATGACCGCAACCCCGTCACCCGTTCAAAACCGGCAGGCACAAGAGGCTGCCGAACTGCTCCAGCGGGCAAAACAGTTTGAGCCGCAGGCGCTGACAGCCATTCACGATGCGCTTTATTCGCAGGTCTTTCGGTATGTTTCCTACCGGGTAGATGACCCGCATACCTGTGAAGATATTACTGCCGAGGTATTCCTGCGTTTGCTGAAAGCTCTCAAAAAAGAAGACCTGACCATTGACAATCTGCGCGCGTGGCTGCTGGGCACGGCTCATCATCTGGTGCAGGATTATTACCGCAAGTCCTATCGCCACCCTACCACCGGCCTTGAACAACAGGAAAACCTGCCGGACGGCCGCGATCCGGCGGAGCAAGCCGAGCAAAATGCAGCCCGCCATCAAATTCGCCGGGCTCTTTTGCACTTAACCAATGACCAACAACATGTGCTGGCGCTGCGCTTTTCTCAGGAATTATCCGTGCAGGAAACCGCCAGGGTGATGAAAAAATCGGTCGAAGCCGTGAAAGTATTACAGTTTCGAGCGCTGGCAGCCTTACGCCGCCAGTTGGAAGGGAGCCGGTAAGCCATGAAGCCTGCCGTAACCGCTCAATTACTGGAAGAATGTTTGCAAAGAATGCAAATGGGGGAAACACTGGAGAGAATTCTGGCGGACTACCCCGAGCAGGCAGAAGAACTGCGCCTGCTTTTGGAAGGTGCCCGTCTGGCTCAGGCCAATGCCCTCTACCTGCCGCCCACCAGCGGGCAGCAGCGCAGCCGGGCCCAATTTCTGGAGGAGGCTGCCCGTCAGGCTCGCTCACAGCCAAAATTTGCTTTTCCGCAGCTGCGTTTTGCCTCGCTGCTGCTCTCAGCAGTGATTCTGATGCTGGTGGGGGGGTTTACCCTCACGCTGGCTTCCGGCCGTTCGCTGCCCGGTCAGCCGTTGTACGGCGTCAAACGCTCGGTGGAGCAGGCGCAGCTGGCGTTGAGCGGCGATGCTCTCGCACGCATCCGCTTGGAAGATACCTTTGACCAGCGGCGGGCAGAAGAAGTGCGCCAGTTGATTCTTTCCGGCAAAGAACAGCCGGTCGAATTCAGCGGTTTTCTCACCCGGCGCATTCAAGACGGCTCCAATCAATGGTCAGCCGGCGGTATTGACTTCACCCTCAGCGGTGATTTGCAGCGTTCTGCCGGCTCAATGGGCGGCGCTTATGTGGATATCCGCGGTTTTGTGCGCGGTCAGCAGGGTTTGGAAGTCACCGAAATGCGTCTGCGGCTCTACCAAATCGGTGGCATTCTTCAGGCGCAAAATGAATACGAATGGACGGTGGAAGGGGTACGCCTGCGCCTGCCCAGCCTGGCGGAACTGGACGGAACACCCGAAGTGGGCAAACCGATTTCGGTAACGGCCATCCGCGTTGGCGAAAATGACTTTCTGGCCCTCAGCGCGCGGGTTGGGCGTTTGAACGCCCCAGCCACACCGACTTTCACGCCCAATCTCATCACACCGACCCTGACGCAAACCCCCACTATCCCGCTTACCCTTACCTCGACCCCGTCGCCTTCTGCCACACTTCGCCCGCAGGTCACCGCCAGCCCTGATGACGACCTGTATAAGAATAATACCAATGACAAAGGTGGGGATGACTCCGGCGGCAAAGGCGGAGATGATTCCAGCAAGGGCCGCGGCAGTGATGATAACGGCGATGGCTATTGATGGTATACTAAAAATCATGGAAAACCAGCAGCGATCGGTTCAAAAAGTGGTGCGAATACGCTCGCTTTATGCGCCCAAGGAAGATGCAGACTGGTGGCGCAGCCAGCCTTACACGGCGCGCCTGGCCGCGCTGGAGGAAATTCGCCAGGAAGTTCACCGGTGGAAATATGGCACTCAGCCCCGATTTCAAAGAGTTTATCGAATCGTTAAACTCAAGTGAAGTGCGCTATCTGGTGGTTGGGGGATACGCGGTTGCTTTTCACGGATATCCGCGATACACCAAAGACCTGGATATCTGGATTGAAAATACACCTGAAAATGCAAGCCGTGTACTGGCTGCTTTGCAGCGGTTTGGTTTTGGCTCGCTGGACTTGGAGGAACAGGATTTCCTGACCCCGGAACAGGTGATCCAGTTGGGTTATCCTCCCAATCGAATTGATCTGATGACCTCCCTTCCCGGTGTAAACTTCAATGAATGTTACCGGGCGCGTATCAGCGTGGAAGTGGATGGTGTGATCGTCAACTTTATTGATCTTGAAAATTTAAAGCAGAATAAACGCACCTCCGGGCGGTTTCAAGATCTGGCCGACCTTGAAAATTTAGAGGGCAAAAATGAAAATTAACGCTGGTAAAGGCCGGTCAGGGAGGCTTGAGCGAGGATGTGGCCGCGCATCAGGCTGGTGAGCCGGGCAGCGTTCAACCCGGGCGGCAGGTCGGGGGCTAAATCCAGCGCGTAGAGGGTGAAGATATAACGGTGCGGCTTGCCCGGCGGCGGACAGGGCCCGCCGTAACCGATTCTTCCAAAATCATTGCGCCCCTGCGAACCGCCGCCGCTCAGCCGTTCGGTGGCGGGCATACCCTCCGGCAAGCCGGTCGTCTGGGGCGGCAGGTTGTACAGTACCCAGTGGATGAACGTCCCACCGGGCGCATCCGGGTCGCTGACCACCAGCGCCAGGCTTTGCGCAGCGGCTGGAACGCCGCTCCATTCCAGGCGGGGAGAAACATTCTCCCCCTCACAGGTGAATCGGGTCGGGATGTTGGCGCCATCGCTGAATTCAGGACTGTGCATCTTCATCAGACTACCTCCTTCACGAAACGAATCAACCGGTGAAAGCATCACCGGCAAAAACAATGCAGCAGCCAGCGCTGCTGCGCCTGCTGCGCTGAGCGTGCAGGCCGCGTTGACGCCGTCATTGTTCAGCCAGCGCCAGCCGCGCAGCGGCACGGTCGGCGTACCGCAGCTGTGAAGCGGGTGGCGTTCGGTTTCTTTGGCGCACTGCGGACAGGTGTAAATGGCCTGCGCGGTTGCGCCCAGCAGCGAATCGATCAGGCTGCCCAGTAAACCACTCAGGGTTACCAGCCCAAAAACAGCCACAACCGGGAGCATGACCCGTGCTGGCGGGAACAAAACTGCCAGCAAAGCGATGAAAGCCGCTCCGCCCAGGGCTGCCAGTGTGCCAAACGGCGTGATACCGCCGGAAGTGCCTTTTTCCACCAGCTTGCCGGTGGTGATTAAGCGCGGCAGATGCGGGCTGAGCACGCCCAGCTCGGTTGCCCAGGTGTCGGCGTTGGCGGCTGCCAATCCGGCGGCCGCCGCCAGCCACGGCAGGGGCGAAGCGGGGAAAACGACCTGCGCCAGCACCAGCAGGCCGGCAATTCCGCCGTTCGCCGCGACTTGGGCGGCATCCCTCCGGCTGCCCTTGGAGAATTTCTCCTCCACGCTTTGTTTGCGGCGGCGGAAAAGACGCGAAAGCAGACTGGATGAAATGAAGAACCCCAATAACAGGACTGCCCACGGCAGCCCGCCCAGTCCAAATACCGCCGTCCCCAGCAGGATTGCTGCCAGCGCTCCGCTGCGGCTGAGCGAACCTGCCACGTACGCCGCCAGGGAAATGATGACCGCTAAACCCAAACCCAACCCAAGCTGAACCCATGAAATGGACTGACTCACACCTTACCTCATCAGGACAGAAGCAGGATTACGGCGGCTGCCAGTAAAAGCAGCGGCGTAAAGGCCGAAGCAATCCACAGCAGAAAAGCCACCGGACGGTCGGATTCGCGCCGGTAAAAATAAATGCCGGCCAGCAGGTTGACCAGATAAATCAAAATGCCCAGCACCGGCAGCAGCAGCACCTGTTCACCGGGGACGGGCGGCAGGGGCTGACCCTGAGCATCGAAACCCAACGAAACGGATGGGGTGGAAGGGATGGCCAGCGCCACCACGATCAGCAGCAAGACGGTCAGAATCAGACCGGCGATCAGAAACCAGCGCGCCGGACGGTCATCCCAAACCCGCCGGGCAAAAGCGGCCGGTTGAGCCGAGTACGGCGGCAGGGGAGTCAGACTGCCCAGTTCGATCATGCGCTGAAATGCGCGGTTGAAAGCGCGCCCATCCTGAGGGGAGATGGCAAACACCCGGTCGCGGGCTGCCACCAGCAGCAGCGCGTCCACTTCCGAAGCCATAAATTCCACCGTGCCCAGTTCGGCAACCTTGCGGCTGCCCAGCACGGCCCCCGGGGCAATCAGCGGCGGCAGGGGCAGGCTGAAACCCAACTCCCGCGCCGGGCGCACCCATTCAATCTCCGGCAGGGGAATATCCTCGGCGCGCAAGCCCCAGCGCAAGCGCAAACCGTCGCGTTCCAGCCGGTAAAAAGCGTTCATCAGTGCGTAACCGCGGTAAAACACCCATGGCAAGGGAGCAAACAACCCCGCGCTGCCCAGCAGCAACAGCACAAACCGCCCTTCCTGAGGCTGGTTGAAGGCCAGAATCAGACAGCCAAGGCTGCCCCCCAGCAGAATAACCCCCACCAGCAGGTGAAAAATCAATCCGCGCCGGCGGGGAGGGTAGAAAACCTGACCTTCGTCCTCTGCCATGTTCACAACACCTGTCGCAGTATATCGCACACCAGTTCGACCTGCGCTTCGTCCATCACGCCGGAAAAAGGCAGTGCCAGACCGCGCTCCCCTAAATCCTCCGTGACCGGAAAATCGCCCGGCTGGTAGCCGAAACGTTCCACCATGTAGGGCTGCAAATGAATGGGCAGGAAGTACGGGCGAACCGGGATACCCCGCTCGCCGAGGCGGTGTGCCACAGCCGCGCGGTCGATCCCGCGCTCCAAACGGACGACGTATACGAACCATGAGGGGCGGGTGGTGTACTCCTCCAGAGCGGGCGGCTCGACTCCGGCAATGCCTATCAGCCGCTGGCGGTACCATTCTGCCACCCGTTCGCGCTTTTGGAGCAGTTCTTCCAGCCGGTTCATCTGAGTGGTGCCAAGTGCCGCGCTCATCTCGTCCAGCCGGTAGTTGTAGCCAAGGTAGGTGTGCTGCAGCCAGGTATCGCCCGGGGCGCGCCCCTGATTGCGCAAAGCGCGCATGTACTGGCCGGCGGCTTCGTCATCGGTGACGATCATGCCGCCTTCACCGGTGGTGATTTGTTTGTTCGGGTAGAAAGCAAACACGCCGTAGTCACCCAGCGTGCCGGCTTTGCGGCCTTTGTACTCGGCGCCCAGCGCTTCACAGGAATCTTCAATCAGGCGCAGGCCGTACTGATCAGCGGTGGCCCGCAGACGGTCATAGTCGGCCGGCTGACCGAATACATCAACCGCCAGAATGGCTTTCAACCGGCCGGCGGGGTGGGTGTTGACGCCGCGGCGCGGCAGCCAGCGCTGAGCGGCTTTGCCGCCCTGCATTAAATCACGGGCTGCTTCGGCAACCAGTGCCGGGTGGATATTGCCGCTGCGTTCTTCAACATCCACAAAAACCGGTACGGCATTTTCGAACAGCAGGGCGTTCGCCGAGGCGACAAACGAAAACGGGCTGGTGATCACCCAATCGCCGGGCTGAATATCTGCTGCCCGCACGCACAGGTGCAGCCCGGCCGTGCCGGAATTAACGCCAATGGCATGCCGCCAACCGGTGAAGTTGCGGAAGGTCTGCTCGAAGGCTTCAATTTGCCCGCCCATGCTCAGGTGGGGGGTGTTCAGCACATTCAATACCGCCTGCCGTTCGGCTTCGGTCAAATCCGGGGAGGACATGGGGACAATGGGAGGTGGATATGGGCTCATGTCAACGATTTTACCGCAAAGTGCCGCTTTTTCACTCCCCTGCGGCTTCCTCTGCTAAAGCAGAAAGAGCAGCCAGCCGGAAATGGCGCGGTAGAGCGCCGGAGCCGCCACGTGGCGCACCTTCAGCATCATCCAGCCTGCCGCCAGACTGTGCAGCACAACCACTCCCCAGCCCGTCCACTGACTTTCGCCCGGCAGCAACAAAACGCGCGGCGCCTGAGCCAGCACAAACAACCCGGCGCTCAACAGCCAGCCGGCAATGCCGCCCAGCCAGCCCGCCAGACGCGGCTGCAGGTAGCCGCGGAAGAGGGTTTCTTCCCCCAGTGCAATCGCCAGCAAAATCAGCAAGGCCTGTCCCTGCTCAGCGCTCACGCCGCCCAACAGGCGCATCACCATGCCGCGCAAGAAAACACTCAACAGCCCCACCGCAATCCCAATTTGCAGCGCGGGAGTCAGCAGCACCCGTCCCCAGCCGGCGCTGCGCAGGGGCTGCCGGCGGTAAACCAGCGCCGCGCCGCTGATCAAGGCTGCCAGTGCCGCCAGACTGAGCGCCGGATACAAACCGCCCACACCACCCCGCTGGACTTCCTGAGCCGTGGCGGGTTGGGCATACATGACGACCGCCAGCAGCACCATTCCTCCACTTAAAGCCAGCCCAACCAGCCCTTCGCGGCGCGGATATTGAAATCGAAGCGGCGGTACGGCGCGCAGCCGCGGACTGATGCCCAGCAGCATGGTGACTGCTACGACCCCCAGCACTTCACTGATCAACCCCATCCATTGAGCCGTGGTCAGCACCGGCATGCGTTATTCCTGGTCATTCTGGCTTTGCCCGGAAAAATCTTCTTCACTTTCGGGTGATTCAACCTGTATTTCTACCTGTTCTTCCATGCGCACCTGTCCGCGCAGGAAGGCACCTTCTTCAGTGGAGAAAGATACGACCGTCACATCACCCCACACCCGGCCGGTGGAGCGGATTTCCAGTTTTTCGGCAAGGATGTTGCCGCGCATTGCCCCGGCGACTACGACGGTGTTGGCGCGCAGTTCCGGGCAGGTGACCCGTCCGGTTTCGCCAATCACCACCAGCCCGCGCACGGCAATATCCCCTTCAAATGTGCCTTCAATGCGCACGCCGCCGCTGCCGTGCAGGCTGCCTTTCCAGTTGATGCCCGGCCCCAGCACCGAAGTTACCCGCTCGGTGGGCGGTGGCGGCGCTGATCCCGCCGGTGGATTTCTGCGAAACATGGCCTTCCTCCTCCGTTTGATTCTAACGCGGCGGATAAACGCTGCCGGCATACACCACCGTGCCGGGCGGTACATCCGCCTTGACGGTGGCGCCGTTGCCGACCCGCGCGCCGCGCCCAATGGTCAGATTTAAGTTGATGGTTGCGCCCATGCCGATTTGGGCAAAATCCTCCACCCGCACGCCGCCGGCCAACAGCGCGCCGGGCGAAAGGTTGACACATTTGCCGATAACGCAGTCATGTGAAACGACCACTCCGGCGTTCAGCACACTGCCGTAGCCGATGACCGCGCAGGCAGAAACGTAACTTTGCGCCAGCACCTGCACGCCGCCTTCCAGCCGCGCCGAGGAATCCACCCAGGCGGTGGGATGCACCAGCGCCGGGCAGTTGAACCCGTTGGCAGCCAGAATTTCAAACACTTTCAGGCGCACTTCCGGGTGGTTGATGCCGCCCACGCCGTTGACGGCCAGCCGGATGCCGCGCGCAAATAAACCCGGCAGCGATTCAGCCCCGCCGACCACCGGCACGCCCAGCACTTCGCTGCCCGGGGTTAAGCCGTCATCTACCACTGCTGCCCAGTGATAAGCCCCAACCGCCCGCACCAGTTCAATCAGCGTTTTACCGTGTCCGCCGCCGCCGAACAACACCAGCGCGGTCGGGTCATAATCCATCTGCGGCATTTGAGCGTTGGGTGGTAGCATGTCTTTTTTATATCACATTTTATAAACGCAGGCAGGCCTGCACCGCCAGCCAGAAGATGCGTTCGCGGTCATCGGCGCGTTTGTGCCAGCTGCGGCTGTCCCAGCCCTCCGGCACGACCAGATCGCCGCCGTACACCAGCTGTCCAAGAGTAACCCGGCGAAATTGCGCCACCGCGAAGAAAGCCGCCGCTTCCATTTCGACCACCTGACAGCCTTCTGCCAGACGGCGCGCGCGGCGCGCCACCGTTTCGCGGTAAATGCCGTCGGTTGTCCATGCTTTGGCGAGGCTGTAAGGCATGTTTGCCGCTTCCAGGGTTGCCTGCAAGGCGGCCACCGCTGCCGGGCTGGCGCTCACTTCCCGGCCGGGCGGCAGGTAATGGTACGAAACGCCCTCATCGCGCACCGCGCTGGTCAATATCAGCGGGTGGCCGGCGTCTATCGAATGGTCAATCACCCCGCAGCCGCCGGCAGCGATGAAGCGGTCAACCCCCAGCGCGATGATTTCTTCCAGAAAACCGGCCGAGAGCGGCGCACCCACGCCGGGATGAGCGACCAGCAACGGCTGGCCGTTTTCTTCCAGCACATACAACGGGTTTGGGCCAATTTCCGACTTAAGCCGACCGATGACTTTCAATCGGCCTTTACGGCGCAGGCGGTTAATCACATCCTGAAAAAAGCACAGCACGGCGCGCGGGGGTGCCGCCTGTGATAGTTGGACAGGGTGCGGTTGTAAAATTGCCTGCTCGGCGGGGTCAAATTCGAGGATGGGTGCAGTCGGTTTTTCGTTCACTCCGCCTCCGGTTGAGAAATTTGCCAGTTGATCCATTCAATGTCATCAATGCCTGCAAACCGTTGCTGCATGATGGCCATGGCCTGCGGGTTATTGTCAATCAGGATGAAGCGCCGGCCCAGTTCCAGCGCCGCCGCGCCGGTGGTGCCGCTGCCGGCAAAGAAATCCAGCACCAGCCCGCCGGGTGTGGAAGAAGCCTGAAGGATGCGCCGCAGGATGCCGAGTGGTTTTTGGGTGGGGTAGCCGGTCTTTTCCTTGCCGTTGGTCGGTACGATGGTATGCCACCAGGTATCGGTTGGCAGTTTGCCGCGCGCGGCCTTTTCTGCGCCCACCAGTCCCGGCGCCATGTAAGGGATGCGCTCGATTTTCTCGACATTGAAAATATAATGGCGCGGGTCACGGGCATACCAGAGGATGTTATCGTGCTTGGGGGGCCATTTGCGGCGAGTGCGCCCGCCGTAATCATACGCCCAAATGATCTCGTTGAGGAAGCACTCCCGCCCGAAAATCTGATCGAGCAGCACTTTGCAGTAATGCACCTCGCGGTAGTCAATGTGAAAGTACAAACTGCCGTTGGGCTGCAGCAGGCGGTAGGCTTCGCGCAGGCGGGGTTCCAGAAAGGCCAGATAGTCATCAAAAATATCCGCATACGAATGGGAACCAAGCCGTACCGTACGGTAACGCCGCCCGCCAAAACCAACCCGATCGCCGCTGCCGTCGCTTTGCGTGCGCAGGCGGACGCGCTGCTGTACCCGCCCGGTGTTGAAAGGCGGGTCAATGTAGATCAATTCCACGCTGCCTGAAGGGAGCGACTGCAGAATGGGCAGGTTATCGCCAAAATAAATGCGGTTGGAGGGCATAGCCTAATTTTACCCTTAGTTCGCCGGGAGGATTGTCCGCCTGCCCATTCAGTCAGGAAGAATTTATCCACCAGCCGGAGGTATTTGGGTTTTCATCGCATTACGATGGGAGAGTGGTCAGGTTTGCCTGGAAAGGAAGTACGCATGAATCAACCTCAAATACCTGAAAAATATTCCCTCCCATCCAAAAACCAGTCCTCCCCAGCCCTCCGCTTAAAATCACCCGCTTCACCGGCATGGCGCGGGGCGGCCGGCAGTGTGCTGGCGGCATTTTTACTGATCAGTGCATTGACGGGCTTCTTCCTGTCCCGGCACGGCGGGGCGGGGATCTGGCTGGCGGTTTCAGCCGGTGTGATGGGGTTGGTCACGATTGCGGCAGGTTTGTTGTTTGGGATGGGCATGTTGCTGGGAAAACTGCCGCTCAGGTTTCGGTATGCCCTTCTGGTTGCCCTGTTTTCCGGTGTTGTGCTGGCTTTGTTGAGCCTGCCGCTTTTGCCGGGACTGGCCGTTGTGCTGGCTGCCGTTCTGGTGGGCGCGGCGCTGCTCGGCGGTGGGGCGGTGGGACTGTTGAGCCGGGCATCCGCCAGCCGGAGTCGGCTTCAAAGCGCTCTGTTTGCGGCTGAATTGAGTCTGGGGCTGGTCGTTCTGGTTGGGGTGGGGGTATTTCTTGGCTGGCAGGGCAGCCCCGTACAGTTGCCAGCCCATGCAGGTGAGCAAGCCCCCTCTCCAGTTGAGCCGTTGAATCTGCCCGACCCCGCTCGGCCGGGTGCTTATCCGGTTGCACTGCTTACCTACGGCAGCGGACAGGACAAACTCCGTCAGGAATATGCTCAAGGGGCTGCCTTGCTGACCCCCAGCGTGGACGCTTCGCTTTTACTGGAGGGCTGGTCAAGCCTGCGCACGGCTTACTGGGGCTTTTCCCCCGCCGAACTCCCTCTGAATGGCCGGGTGTGGTATCCGCAGGCGGAGGGTCGTTTTCCGCTGGTGATTGCCGTACATGGAAATCATCCGATGGAAGAGACCTCGGAAAGTGGTTACGACTATTTAGGGGAATTGCTGGCTTCGCGCGGCTTTATTTTTGTGGCGGTGGATGAGAATTTTCTCAACATTTCAGCGTGGGGCGATGTGCTGTTCTTTAACCGTTTGGAAGGGGAATCGGATGCGCGCGGCTGGCTGGTGCTGGAACATCTGCGCCTGTGGCAATCATGGAACGAACAGCCCGGTAACCCGTTTTACCAGCGGGTTGACCTGAATCAGATTGCCCTGCTGGGACATTCCCGCGGCGGGGAAGCCATTGTCATTGCTGCGGCTTTCAATCGTCTTTCCCATTACCCCGATAACGCCGCCCTGTCCTTCGATTACGGGTTCAAGATTCGCTCGCTGATTGCACTGGCGCCGGCCGATGGGCAGTATCAACCCGGCGGACTGCCGACTCCGCTGCAGGATGTCAATTACCTGCTGCTGCACGGTTCGCACGATATGGACGTGCTGACGATGATGGGCGCGGCGCCGTTTGAGCGGTTAACCTTCAGCGGGCAGGATGACTTTTTCAAGTCAGCCGTTTACATTTATGGCGCCAATCATGGGCAGTTTAACAGTGTGTGGGGCAACAAGGACATTGCAGAACCCATCCCCCGTCTGTATAACCTGCGACAGTTGCTTCCACAAACCGAACAACAACGCATTGCTCAGGTGCTGATCAGTGCATTTCTGGAAGATACCCTGCGCGGGGAAAGGGCTTATCGGCCATTGTTTCAAGACCTGCGCCGCGGACGGGACTGGCTGCCGGATACGCTTTACCTCTACCAGTATCAGGACAGCCGTACGCTGGCGCTGGCAGATTTCCATGAGGATATTGACCTGACCACTGCCACCCTGCCCGGCGCGGAGCTGAAGGGGAACGACCTGACCCGTTGGCGTGAACAAGTCGTACAGGGAAAGTGGGGAGGTTTTGGTTTCAAAGCGGTTTATCTGGGCTGGGACGCTGCCTCATTTTCTCCCGCCAGTTATACCCTTTTCCTGCCGGATGGCGGGCTTTCCCTACCGGATGAGCCTGTATTATCGCTTTCGCTGGCAGATGCCAACGAATCGCCGCGGCCGGAGGGGCAGTCCGCCGGGCGGCAGTCGGGTGAGGTGCAGCCAGTGGATTTCAGTATTGAGGTATTCGACCGGCAGGGAAACACAGCGCGCCTGCCGCTCAGCCGCTATGCCCTGCTTCAGCCGCAAATCCGCGGAATTTTTGCCAAAGCAGCCTTCATGCACGCCACGCCGCTCTCCGAACCGATTTTTCAAACCTTTGACTTCCCGCTGGGGTGGTTTGTGGAAGTTAACCCGCTGCTGGATTTGAACGCGCTTGCCGGTGTGCGGCTGGTGTTCGACCGCACGCCGGCCGGGGTGATTGCAGTCAATCACATTAGCGTGCGTTGAAATCACCTTGAGATAAGAAATGTCAGTTTGGGATAAATCCTTTTTGCATCCGATTTCAGAATTCGGCCCCCTCCTGCGCCTCCCCCAATATTGCAGAAGCGATATTGGGGGAGGTGGAAGGGTGTCCATTTCGCTGCTCACCAAGGGTTGTGCTTATCCCGAACCCACGTTAAGAAACAAAGAAGGAAAGATGGATGCACCTTTAGAGAAGTTTTCAGGCAAACCTGTCCATTCGTCCAGTTTTGATCGGCCATTTGGCGGGTATTCGGGCTTCATAAAGCAAAAAAGGGAACAAGACGGTATGTAAATTCGTCTACCGTCCATAATTTCGAACAAGGAGAAAAAAATGAATGACAAATTTTTTGGTAACCGTGTTTTTTCGATGATTCTGCTGTTGATATTGGGGATGATGTTCAGTGCCTGCAGCGGTTTGAGTGCAGCAGCATCTGAAGCAGGCTCGCTCCCTCCGCAGAATAGCCCTGAAACAATCGTGTACAAAGAGTTTGCCCTGCCCGGCCCTGTTGCCGTGCGATTTGAATTGCCGGAAGGCTGGGACTGGTGGGGTAATGGCGGCAGTCTATCCCCAAACGACGGCAAAACTTTGGCAGGTGTGACAGCGGCTTGGATTAAACCGGGGCAGGATGCAGAGACCCGGTTGTACAACGAAGGGGCATCGGTATTGGAAAAGACGGATGTCAAGGTCGGTGAAGTGGAAACCCACCGCTACATTGTCGAAGAAACCTTTACCAATGCGGCTACCGGTGAGGTCTTTGATCGCAAATTCAGAATGATTTATGCCTTTCCATCTCCTGAAGGAGACATGATCGTCGGTGTGTTTGTCGCGGATACAAGTGTGGAAGAATTGGAAGCACTTTCTTCGGTGGCAGAACACATGCTCATCAGTTTGAAATGGGATGAATGAACGACTTAAAAAGGTGGAAGGGATAGGCATTACCTGCCATTAAACTCCCACACCGAAATATCCACACAGGGACAGGATCAGCCCGGATGCTCCTGTCCCTGTTATTTAACGTGGGTTTGGGATAAGGTTAAACCACGCTGAGCAGCAAAATGGCCCCCTCCCACCTCTCCAACATCGCTGATGCAATGTTGGGGGAGGCGCAGCTGG
>NZ_JBRCOK010000041.1:0-9355 GCF_053501535.1 Bellilinea sp.
TGCTGGAACAGGTGGCTGCCCACCTTGACCTGCGGCGCGCCTATGCCTGCCTGAACGCCGTCGAACAGGCCCAGGCCGGGCTGGACGCCAACCTCAACACGCGCCTGCTGCTGGATGTGCTGATGTTGGATATCCCGTATCTGAACGAGCAGATTGACCTGAATTCGGCTCAGGTTTAAGACCAAAACAGTATTGCAATTACCCCCTCTTACCTCCCCGAAAACCGCTCAGGTGGTTTTTGGGGAGTGGAAAAGGAATTATCCTGAACTGAGGTTTAAAACACGAAACCGGCGGGTATTGAGCCCGCCGGTGTAGTCTCTTCCGGCAAGAGGGTCTATGCCAGGCGAATATTCTTGAACGCCTCGACCTGGGCGCGGATGGCGCGCTCGGTGGGCAGACGTTCGATGCTGGATGCCCCGAAGAAGCCGGCAATGCCCGGCATGCGCGCCAGCGCTTTGCCGACCTGATCGGGTTCGTCAAACGGTCCGCCGTGGCAGATGACCAGTATATCCTTGCGCACCTGACGCCCGGCTTCGGCAATTTCCATCACTCTGGCAATGGCTTCATCGAGGGTCATTGCCACCCCAGCCCCGATGCTGCCCGAAGTGGTCAGCCCGACATGAGCCACCAGTTGATCGGCGCCGACCTTTGCCATCTCGCGCGCCTGATCGGCATCGAAGACATACGGCGAGGTGAACAGGTCCATCTCATGCGCCAGCCGAATCATCTCGATTTCCTTGTCGTAGCCCATGCCGGTGGCTTCCAGGTTGGCGCGGAAGTTGCCGTCAATCAGCCCGACGGTGGGGAAATTCTGCACGCCCGAAAAGCCAATCTCGCGCAGTTGTTTGAGGAAGACCGGCATCAGCCGGAAGGGATCGGTGCCGCACACCCCGGCCAGCACCGGCGTATTTTTGACCACCGGCAGCACTTCACTGGCCATCTCGACCACAATCTGGTTGGCATCGCCGTAGGGCAGCAAACCGGCCAGCGAACCGCGCCCGGCCATGCGGTAGCGCCCGGAGTTGTAGATGATGATGATGTCCGCCCCGCCGGCTTCGGCAAATTTGGCGGAGATGCCGGTGCCGGCTCCGGCGCCGACGATTGCCCGGCCGGCAGCCACCTGAGCGTGCAAACGGTTGAGGATTTCCTGACGGGTGAATGCCATTTTCAAACCTCCTGTTCGGATTTTTTGAGCATCTCCAGCAGGGTTTCGGCAACCCTGCCGGAAAATTCCGGATCATTGATGTTGGCGTCAATCTCAATATAGGGGATGCCCGGTTTGAGATTCTTGCGGATGGTTTCAAAGCAGGCACGGTCGGCTTCTTCGTCCCAAAAGTCGCCGCCCGGGCTGTCGAGCATGGAAACGCCTTTGAGCGGAATCAATACCGCCACCGGCCCGGTGGATTCATTGGCGGCGCGGGCGATCATTTCGCCAATGCGGATATTTTCTTCCACATTGGTGCGCAGCAGGGTCACATTGGGGTTCCACTGGTACAATTTGCGCCCTTTGTACTTTTCCGGCACGGTATCCATGCCCCAGAAGTTGGCCATATCCACGCAGCCGGGCACCAGCACGGTGGGAATGCCCTTGCGCGCCGCCGCCAGGCAGCGTTCCGGGCCGGCGCTCAGCACACCGCCGCACACCTCATCGGCCAGTTCGGTGGTGGTGATGTCGAGGCAGGCGGTGATGTAGCCGTCATTGATCAGGCTTTCCATGGTGCGCCCGCCGGTACCGGTGGCGTGAAAGACCAGCACCTCATAACCGGCGTTCTCCAAAATCTCGCGGGCATGATCCACCGCTTTGGTAGTGTTGCCGAACATGGACGCCACGATGAGCGGCTTGTCTGCTTTGGCAAGCGGGCGTTCCATTTTGACCATGCCGCTGATGGCGCCGGCCGCATTGGTGTAAATGGCGCGGCTGATGCTGTTGATGCCGGCGACATCCACAATCGAAGGCATGAAGGTAATGTCCTTTGTGCCGGCATAGGCCGAAACATCCCCCCCGCCGACAGTGGAGACCATCACCTTTGGCACGCCGACCGGTAGGGTGCGCATGGCAGCCGTGGCAATGGAGGTGCCGCCCGAACCACCCATGCCGAGGATGCCGTCCAGTTTGCCTTCGTCATACAAGCGGCGTACCACGTTTGCCAGCCCGGCAGCCATGACGCGCATGGCTTCGTCTTTGTGCTTACCGTCCGCCAGTACTGCCAGATCGCCGCCCCCGGCTGCCGCCACTTCGCTGCGCGGAATATCGGGCGCAAAAGCCGGCTCGCCGATCACGCCAAAATCCACCACCAGGGTTTGCAGTCCCTGAGCATGGATCAAGTCGCGCACGAAGGCAAACTCCCTGCCTTTGGTATCCAGTGCGCCAACCAGCACAACCGTTTTTGGCATATTGACCTCCTTTGGAATGTTTTGGGAAATGTGTAAAAAAGAATCATATTTATTGTAGAAGATTCTGGACAAAACGGCAAACGAGAACCTTAAAATAACGTGAGTTCGGGATATGTTCTAGATCCGGCAAGTAAAGCAATTACCCCCTCCCACCTCCCCCTAAATCGCTGGGGCGATTTAGGGGGAGATGCAGGTGGGAGTCAAACATCCTCAAAGGAATAGGAAAAGGATTTATACCGAACTGACGTTTATTAGGTTATTGATCTAATTTTCGTTTCCCTCTATATTTCGCAGTCCATCCAAGACCAAGCGGCGGAAGTAGCGCGCCATTTCCTGCGGCGGGTAGGGCATGGCGGCTTCCAGCCACCAGATCAGCATACCCAGCAGACTGGCGGCAAAAAACTGAGCCATCAATTCCAGGGGAATGCTCGGCTGCAGCGATGGACGGCGGTACTCGAACCAGCGGCGGGTAAATTCCAGCGCGTAGCGGGCGGTCAGTTCACGCAGGCGGCTGGTGGCTTTGATGGAGCCTTCGCTGCGCAGCATGGCGCGGTACAGGTCGGCATTCTGGGCGGCGTGTTCGAATACCAGTTCGATCGGTAAGCCGGCCCCGCTGGCTGAGCCTGCTTCGCCAAACAGCACCTCCGGCGCAATGCGCGAGATGCGCGCTGCCAGTTCGTCGGCGCTCTGTTCGATGCTTTCCAGAAAGAGGTGTTCCTTATCACGGTAGTGCAGGTAGAAGGTGGTGCGCCCCAGGTCGGCGCGGCGGGTGATGTCCTCGATGGTTACGGCATCGTAACCTTTTTCCAGAATCAGCGCAGTGAGCGCTTCGCGCAGTAGCCGCCGCGTGCGGCTCACCCGCCGGTCACTTCGCGGGGCAGGCAGGTCGTTCATGGGCAGGGTTTTCTGAACAGGTGTTGTATTCTGAACACGGTCAACGGTTTCATGCTTGACAGAAGGGGTTAGCCGTTTATAATCATAAACAGTCTGTCTATTATTATACAGGTTGTTCGGAATGAGTGCCAGCCCGATTTTGCAATTGAAAGATGTGCGCAAAACCTATCCTTCGCCGACCGGCGGGCAGGAAGTGCTCAGGGGCGTCCATCTGGAAATTTTCCCCGGCGAATTCGTGCTGGTTTACGGTAAGTCCGGGGCGGGCAAGACCACGCTGGTCAACATGATTGCCGGCATAGACACCCTGACCGGCGGGGAAGTGCTGTTCAACGGGTTGAGCGTTCACCGCCTGAACGAAAGCCAGCGGGCGCGCTGGCGCGGACGGAATGTGGGTATCATTTATCAGTCCTTTTATTTGATGCCCAACCTGAGCCTGCTGGATAATGTCATGTTCCCGATGGATGTGTGCCGGCTGTATCATCCGCGCCGCAGCCCGCAGCGCGCGCTGGAACTGCTCGATTCGGTGGAACTCAAAGAACATGCCTACAAACGCCCTTCCGCCATCTCCGGCGGACAGCAGCAGCGGGTGGCGATTGCACGCGCCCTGGCCAACGACCCGCCCTTGATTGTTGCCGACGAGCCGACCGGCCGGTTGGATTCGGTCACGGCGGAAACGATTCTCCAGATTTTCTGCCGCCTGGCGCAGGAAGGCAAGGCGGTTTTGATGGTAACCCACGATACCAGCCTGATGAACCGCGCCACCCGTTGTTTGCGCCTGGAGGACGGGAAAATCCATGCCTGCCCGCTGGAACCGGCGGGGGAGGTGGGGCGATGACGACTGCTCCCGAAGGCTACCTGCGCCTGGACAAGGTGGTCAAAGCCTTTCCCGCGCCCGGCGGTCAGGTAGAGGTGCTGAAAGGCATTTCGCTTTCCATTCGCCAGGGCGAGTATGTCAGCATTGTGGGTAAATCGGGCAGCGGTAAATCTACCCTGCTGAACATGATTACCGGCATTGACCACCCCACTGCCGGTCTGGTGGAAGTGGCCGGCGTACAACCGCACACGCTCAGCGAGAATCAACTGGCGGCCTGGCGGGGGGTGACCATCGGGATCGTCTTTCAGTTTTTTCAGCTGCTGCCCATGCTTTCCCTGCTGGAAAATACACTGCTGCCGATGGATTTATGCAACCGTTACGCGCCTGCCGAACGCGAGGAACGTGCCCGCGCCTTGCTGGAACAGGTGGGGCTGGGGGAGGTGGTTGACAAACTGCCCGGCGCAGTTTCCGGTGGTCAGCAGCAGGCAGCCGCCATTGCCCGCGCGCTGGCCAACGACCCGCCGCTGATCGTTGCCGATGAGCCAACCGGCAATCTGGACGAACGCACGGCAGCCGAAGTGCTCAACCTGTTCGATGATCTGGTGGCGCAGGGCAAGACGGTGGTCATCGTCACCCACGACCCCGAACTGATGGCGCGCACCCGCCGCACGATTCTGCTCTCGGACGGCGAAATCATCAACCCGCACCTGGCGGCTGCCTTTGGCTGGCTGACTCACCCGCAGTTGCTGCAGCTGACCCACCTTGCCCGCCGGCGGGTCTTTGCTGCCGGTGAAGTATTGAGCGACCCGGCCGATTCGGTCGGTTTGCTGCTGGTCGTCAGCGGGCAGGTTGGGCTGTTCCAACATGCTCAGCCGGCGGAAGATGCGCTGCTGATCTTCAACCCCGGCGAGGCAGTCAGCGGCAGTCTGGCAGCCGAACTGGCGCGCAGCGGGGTGCTGCGCGCCCTCCAAGCCGGGGAGGCGCTGGTCATTGATGCGCCGGCCTGGCAGGAGTGGCTGACCGCCAGCCGGCAGGCAGAGCGTTTCAGCGCGCTGCTTCAGAGATGGAGGGGAAACTCATGATGCCCCCTCGCTGGCGCAAAATCCTCAGCGATTTTCTCGGCAATCCCACCCGATCCCTGCTGGTGGTGCTTTCGATTGCGGTGGGTCTGTTTGCGGTGGGCAGCATCACCAACACCCGCCTGCAGTCGGCTCATTTGATGCGTGAAAATTACGCTGCGGTCAACCCCGCCAATGTCATGCTGGTCACCTCTCCGCTGAGCGAGGATGACTTGATTCCCCTCCGCAAACTGGATGGCGTTGCTGAAGCCGAAGGCGTGCGCACCTTTTCGCTGCGCATCCGCAACCATGAAGGCGATTGGGTGCGCCTGAACGTGATTGCCCCGCCGGATTACGCCAAAAAACACATCAATCAGGTGCTGGTGCTGGACGGTCATTTTCCACCCGCCGAGCGCACCTTTGCCATTGACCAGTTCAGGCTGCCCGAACTGACCCTCTACCCCGACCACACCGTGGAAGTGCAGTTGCCCTCCGGCAGGGTGATGCGCGTACCGGTCAGCGCGGTGGTGCAGGATCAAACCATCGGCGCTTCGCGCGCCGACGGCGGTTTTTTCCTGGCGCCCGCTCAGGCTTTTACCACCTGGGATTCGCTGGACTGGCTGGAACAACCCCAAACCATTAATCTGGTTTATCTGACCGCCGGTCAAAACGCCGATGACTACGATCACCTGCGCGCCTTGGGGCGGGCCGCCGCCGACCGGCTGGAAAAAAACGGACACCTTGTGTTCAGTTACGCCGTCAACGGGCGGCACGACCATCCCAACAGCACCTATACCGAAGCGCTGGCGAGTATTCTGGTGCTGCTGGGTCTGCTGGTGGTTTTCCTGAGCGGCTTCCTGATCACCAACACCTTGCAGGCGCTGCTGGCGCAGCAGGTGCAGCAAATTGGGGTGATGAAGTCGGTGGGCGCCACCGGAGGGCAGATTGCCCGTCTCTATCTGGTGTTGATTGAACTGTACGGCGTCCTCGCCTTGCTCATTTCGCTCTATCCGGTGCGCTGGATGACCGGCGTATTGCTGGGGATGATGCAGACCGGCATCAACATCCCCGCCAGCCAGCCGCAGCTGCTGCCCGAGACGGTGCTGCTGATGGGCGTTCTGGCGCTGGCGGTGCCGGCGGGGGCGGGCTGGCTGCCCATTTCCCGCGCGGTGCGCATTCCCGTCCAGCAGGCGCTGAGCGGAATTTCGCCGCTGCAATCGGCGCTGCGTGAGGGGCGGGTCATGCGCGCTTTGCGGCGGGTGCGCGGGCTTTCGCGCCCGCTGCTCATCTCGCTGCGCAACACCTTCCGCCGCCGCAGCCGCCTGATTCTGACGCTGATCACCCTGACGCTGGGCGGGGCGATCTTCATTGCCACCCTCAATACGCGCATCTCGCTGCAATCCTACATTGACCGCCTGCGTTATTACTTTCTGGCGGATGTGAGCATTACCTTCCAGCAGCCCTACCGCACCAGCAGGGTGGCTGCCGACCTGATGCGCCTGCCGGGAGTGGGCATGGTCGAAGGCTGGAGCGGGGCGCGCGCCGAACTGGTGCTTGCAGACGGCAGCGGTGAGAGCATTTCCATCATCGCGCCGCCGGCCGGCAGCCGCATGGTACAGCCCATTTTGATCAGCGGACGGTGGATCGAGGCGGGTGACCGCTACGCGATTGCCGTCAGCGAGCGTTTTGCGGATGTCATTCCCGGGCTCAAGCCGGGTGACACGCTGCGCCTGCGCATCGGCGGGCGGGAACACGACTGGACGGTTACCGGCATCTTCCAGCTGGTGGGCCGCAGCGCCGGTTTGCTGGCGTATGCCAACGGCGAGGTCATTCAGACGGAACTGGGGCAGGGCAGCCGCACCACCAACTTCCGCGTGCTGGCAAACCGCGATCAACTGACCCTGGCGGAGCAAAAAGCCTTTGGCAGACAGATTGAACAGGAACTGGAACGGCGCGGCTACCGGGTGGATGAGGTTACCGCCGGCCTGCGTTTGAAGGAAATTTCCGCCAACGGGCTGGACCTGCTCACCGCCGTTCTCTTGCTGCTCTCCGGCCTGATTGCCGCGGTCGGCGCAATTGGCTTGATGGGCACCATGAGCATGAACGTGTTGGAACGCACCCGCGAAATTGGCGTGATGCGCGCGATTGGCGCCGGTGACCGTCAGATCATGAACATTGTGCTGGTGGAAGGGCTGCTGATCGGGCTGCTCTCGTGGCTGTTGAGCGTGCTGGCGGCTGTGCCGATCAGCCGCCTGCTGGCAAACACGATCAACAACGCCTTATTCGGCGCAGCGGCGCCGCTCACCTTTGCGCCGTGGAGCCTGCTGGTCTGGCTGGGGATTGTGCTGGTACTTTCGGCGCTGGCCAGTGTGCTGCCCGCCCGCGCCGCCGCCCGCCTGACCATCCGTGAGGTGCTGGCTTATGAATAATCCTGCTGGGAGGTTCGAGATGAAATCCAAATGGCTGATGGCTTTGATGATGATCCTGCTGGGATTGACCAGCGGCTGTTCGGCAGTGCAATCGGTGTTTGCGCCAACCCCAACCCCCGCACCGCTGCCGCCGGTGGATAACCGCGGCGGGGTGATTGCCGAGGCGCGCATTGTGCCGCGCGATGAGGCGCTGCTCTTTTTCAATACCGCCGGCACACTGGCAGAAGTACTGGTCAGCGAGGGAGAACCGGTGCAGGCCGGGCAGGTGCTGGCGCGTCTTTCGGAAAGCGCACAGGCGCAGGCCGCGCTGGCGCAGGCCAAAGCCGAACTGCTGGCAGCTCAGCAGGCGCTGGATACGCTCAACGAGAAAGCCGCGCTGGCAGCCGAACAGGCGCGCGTTGCGGTGCTGGAAGCCGAACGCGAGGCGGTGCAGGCCTGGCAGGCTTTTGACCGGCTGGATACTCGCGCCACCCGTGACCGGATTGACGACCTGCGCGAAGAGGTTGCCGACTTGCAGCAGGAATTGCAGGACCGCGAGGAAACGCTGCAGCGCTACAGCGATCTGGCCGCCGATAACCCCACCCGCAAGCGCGCCGAGGACGATGTGGAGCAGGCCCGCCTGCGCTACAATGATGCCAGCCGCGAACTGGGTTTGCTGACCAACGAGGTTGAACTGGCGCGCGCGCGCTGGGATCTGGCCAACCAGCGGCTGGAGGACGCCCGCCGAACGTATGAAGCCCGGCAGGACTTGAAACCCGACCCGGATGAACTGGCGCTGGCGCAGGCGCGCCTGGATGCCGCCCAGGCCGCCGTTGCGGCTGCCGAAGAGGCGCTGGCGCGGCTGGAGCTGCGCGCTCCCTTTGACGGCACGGTGGTCGAGGTGCGTTACTCCGCCGGCGAAAGCGTGGCTCCGGCTCAGCCGGTGCTGGTGGTGGCGGATCTTTCGGAATGGTATGCCGAAACCACCGACCTGAGCGAAAAGGACGTGGTGCGCATCCGCACGGATGAGGACGCCGAAATCACGCCGGATGCCCTGCCGGAGTTGAGCCTGCGCGCCCAAATTGAGCGGATTGCCGACTACCCCCAGACGCGCGGCGGCGATGTGGTCTACCGCGTCCGGCTGCGCCTGCTGGAAAGCGACCCGCGCCTGCGCTGGGGCATGACCGTGGACGTGCGCTTTGCCGAGGAGCGCTGAAAGCCGGCCGGTTTTATGGGGCGTAAATTACCCGATAGACGCGGTTGCCTTTGTCGTCGGAGATGAACATCTCGCCGTAGGCGTTGAAGATTACATCCGCCGGGCGGCCCCACGTGGCACTGTCGCCGCAGGGTTTGCCCGGCGCCCGCCAGCCGGTGGCAAAGGTCTGGCTGCCAACCGGTTTGCCGTTTTCCAGCAGCACGCGCTCCACCTTGCAGTCGCGGATGTTGGCGGCAGTGGTGTTCCACGAGCCGTGGTAGGCGACGAACAGGTCGTCCACATAATCGGAGGGGAAGTTGCCGGGCTTGCCCAGCGTCATACCCAGCGGGGCGGAGTGCGCCGGGGCGGTGAACAGCGCCGGCACGGCCTGGGCGCAGGTGAAGCCGGACGGCAGGGCAATGCGCGTATCGCGTACTTCACGGGTGTCGGGCGGGATGACCCCCACACCGGGGGTGTAGCAGTACGGCCAGCCGTAATGGCGGTTGCCCTGCACCTCGATGACGATTTCTTCCGGTGGTAAATCATCGCCCAGCCCATCGCTGCCGTTGTGGTTGGCCCAAAGGCCGCCGCC
>NZ_JBRCOK010000042.1:0-6141 GCF_053501535.1 Bellilinea sp.
GATCTAAGCAACGAAGATATGATTAATTATTTCAAAATTAAGACTACAAAGTCAACTGACCGTTATAAAAAGGGAATCGATGATTACAACTCTAATAAACAAAAATATTCTTCGCTGCCCCCCTTTGAAAAATTTTACTTAAGGGACCTTATCGAATTAGCCAAGCACAAAAAAATTATTGATCTCAGCAATGATGAAGTCATTAATTTGCGTAATGATGTAATGCATGCTCATGAACTGGTTATTAAGCGTGACCCAAATCAGGATGAATTCATTTACGATATCGAATCATTTGAAAAGTTGTTCAAACGAGTGAGATCTCTACTGGATGACATTAAACGGGTCAACAATCAAATTGCTTTCTCTGAAATTTAGGGTAAAGGAGATACGACCATGATGAAAGGATATGACACTTTCTTCGAAGAACCGGGAACCGTCGTTGAACGTATCTGCCGGGTTTGCGGAACGCCGTGCCTGGTTGAACGCAATAAGTTAGGTGCAACCAGTTGGGTCGCCGCAATGGCAAAGAGAGAAACCCTGCATGACTTCTTCTACTGCCCACATCATGAGCAAGAATGGCATCAGCAGGCACTGGAATTGGTTCAGGCAATTGAGGAAACACCCAGCAAGCGGCTTGCGTCCTTATTGCAACTAGATCTGATTGACCTGCTTAAGGAAAACGGAATTCAACCCCAAAACGAACCGGTCTCATCTGGCTCGTCTGAATAGCCAGTTTGATAGACCGTTTTTAGGTTGCCTTTTTCCTCACGGCAGCGTATTGCCTGCCGCCAGATAAATTTCATACCACTCTTTGCGGGTGAGGTTTACCTCGGCTGCTGTCACGCAGTCCTTCAACCGTTGAAGATTGGTAGTGCCGACCACCGGCTGCATTTTAGCAGGGTGGCGAAGCAGCCAGGCAATCGCGAGGGTCGTTTTCGTCACCCCATACCGCGCGCCAATCTCATCCATTTTGGCATTGAGCGTCGGGAATTTTTCGTTCCCCACAAAAACCCCTTCAAAGAAACCGTATAAAAATGGCGACCACGGCTGAATGGTGATCTCATGCAGCCGGCAGTAATCCAGCACACTGCCATCCCGGTCATAAGCCGCCGGCACGTCCATATTGACATTCATCCCGTTTGAAATCATGTAGGCGTGCATGATACTCAACTGCAACTGGTTGGCGAGAATGGGCTGCCTGACGTATTTTTTCAACAACTCAATTTGCATCGGCTTGTGATTGGATACGCCGAAGTACCTGACTTTTCCTGTGGAGTACAGGATATCGAACGCCTCTGCCACTTCTTCTGGCTCTACCAGGGCATCCGGCCGGTGCAGTAGCAATACATCCAGATAATCCGTACGCAAACGCCTCAGGATACCATCCACCGAATTGAGGATGTGTTCTTTCGAGAAATCGTAACGTCCCTCGCGGATGCCGCACTTTGACTGCAGAATAACCTTTTCACGCACACGGTCATTCATGTGAATTGCCTGAGCAAATATTTCTTCACAGGCGCCGCCGCCGTAAATATCGGCATGATCAAAAAAGTTTGCGCCAAGATCCAAAGCAGTCTGGACAAACTGCTCAGCCTCTTTAGGCTGTAATTGATTGATACGCATGCAACCGACCGCCACAACCGGCACTTCCAGCTCACTTACGCCCAGCCTGATTTTTCTCATAAGTTCACCTCGTTGATATTTTGGAATTTTCGTGCTGAAAGATTCGTTTGTTGCATCTTTTGTAATGCTTGGAAGTACCAATCGGTCAATTATGTGTCTTATTCCTCGGGCAACCTCTCAATGTATCGAGCTGATCAAGGAACATTCAACCAATCCCTTCAATGGCTCTGGAACAAACGATAAATTTCTATTGCCTGCCGGACGTGCTGGTTCAAAGCAGATAGAGCATCTTGGGCGAACGGCGTACTGTAATCCTCAAATACCAACAAATCCCCTTCTGTTATGATGCCCACAAGATTTGTACCGGAAAAATAATCCGCCATTCGGTCGGTGAAAAATTTGCGCACACCTTTCTGGTCACCGGAGAAGAGCAGATATTTTTTATTGAATTCCGGAAATTCAGGAAATTCAACCTTTTCATCCACCCTGGAAACCGCCTGTTCGATCATCTGATTTGCCAGTTTACCCAGCCCAAACTGTTTCGAGTCGATTTTTGGAAATATCTTGAATGGGGGCAAGGAGAGATTGGAAGACATGATCGCAATGCCCCTTGAGATGAGAACTCCATCGGGTGTATCCAGACCAAAAACATAGAGGACGCTGTCGGGCATTCTTCGCTGGTAAAGTTCTCGAAAGAAAGCATACGGGTTGCCATACAGATTACGAAGTCTCATTTCCAGGGTTGTATCACGGGGTATTGGTTTAAAACCGAGGCTTTGCAGGGTTTCTTGTCCTTTTTGTCTCTTTTTAGTAAAGCGAATTGATACCACCAGAAACAAAATGACCCCTAAACCAATGACCATCAGGGCAACCCATGCGGTTAATTCAGACGATTCGCCATTCATGGTACTCTCCAAAAAAAAACGGGATTTTAAGAAAAAAGGTTGGATGTTACTTAAGACTGACCTGAAAGAAGACCAAAACCACTTTATCCAATTCTCAGGCAAGTTGGTTATGACCTTTAACCATTTGACTTAATTCTTAACCTCATTCCTGATCCAGGGTCAAACCATCAAAATCGAAACAGGCGTACGATGTGTAAATTTTCTCCCTGCTCAGTTCTGACACCTCCCCTGATTGTGTAACCAATACCCTGACTGCAAAGAACTCATGGGTATCACAGCCCATTCGATGATCTGAATCGAATAAGTGAACCACATAACCCGCCGGGGTTTCCTCTACATGAGTTTCCTCAATAACACCCGCAAGATATTCTCGATTTGCATTGGGGGCAATATTAAAATCTGCCGTTAGGGATGTCATTGCCATGGCATAACTCAAGGCTTCATCGGCTGATTCTACCGGTGCAAAAATTTCGCGGAATTCCGTTCGTTTAATGACGAGCCGGTAATCGTCCTCATAAAAAACGATGTAACTGCGGTATCTTGAGTCCAGACCCGCGGGCTTTTTGAAATACGCCGGGTTGGGAGGATTGTTACCTTGATGAATACATTCTCCGATTGCATAAGACGGCATTAAGCCGCCGGTATAAAAACGCGGCGGGCTGATTTCATCACAACCCAGGGCAATCAATTCGGAGCAGGATTCTTGAAGCACACCAACACAACCCGTTTCTTTAATTCTTTCGGCATTGACCGACCAGTCAAGCGGTGGATAGTCAAAAACGACCACTGTGAGGGTTGGGGTAATATCAGACAGGTGTTGACAACTTGCCAGCAAGAATATCGGCGTAATCAACCCCATCAAACAATTTTTGAGCATGATTCTTGTTAGGGAAATACTTCGAAAAGATTATCAATCGAATTGATGATAACATATTTACGAAAGAAAGATTAAACAGTTTCGTTGTATTCTCTATTATCCCTTTACGTAGGAGAGTTTTTCACAGATCAACCCATCCCGCACACGATATACATCCACGCCGCGCACATGACCCTTCCTCCCCTGTGTGTCCACCCAGGAATATTTCCAGCGCATCACACAGCGCTCGCCCAAGCCAAAAATCTCCTCAATCTCAATCTGCGCCTGCGGCGACTGCTCAAAAAATTCTTGCCAAAAACGCATGACTGCTGGTCTTCCTTTGTATAACGTTCCATCCGGCGCGGGGTGGGTGTTTTCAAACAGGCAGTCCTCGCTCATGCGCTCCATCATTCCACTGACATCATGCCGGTTAAAGGCTTCATTAAAAGCCAGCACCACCCGCAGCGCAGATTCCACCTTTGCCAGCCGCATCGCGCAACTCCTTTCCGGGATGAACAGCTACCCCGCTTTTATTTTACCGGTTTTCGCACCATAATGACCGCTTGCGGCTGCCATTTCTCAGCATATGGCAACAGCGCAGGGCGTATCACCACCAGCGCAAGCCGATACGCCCGCGATTCAATTGCCGGCAGGGCTGCACTCCAACCCCGCCCCTGCTCCAGTTCCAAGGGCCCAATCTCATCTACCACCAGCAGATCGCAGGGTGCTGCCTGCTGAAAGAGTGTGTTTCCCCACTCCACCGTCTCGGTTTCAAATTGCCATTCGCGGGTGTGGATCAGGCCAGCCTGGTTCACCTGCCGGCGGCGTGCCAGCAGCCGACGTTCACCGCTACGCAGGTCGAGTGCTTCAATACCAACTTTATAGCCTTCCTGAAAGACACCCGGGCTGAGTACACCGCTCACCTGCCAGTCTGCTTCACGGGCAAGTTGAATCAAACGTTCACACCAGCGGGTCTTGCCCTGACCAATCTCTCCGCTGATAATCCACAATTCTCCGTCCATGAACGCTCCGGTTCACTCCCAGGTAAGGTGGCGGCGGCCGTCAAACTTCCACACCCGCAAGGGAATACCATAAGTATCGCTCAACAGGTCTGCCTGCCAGACTTCATCCAGCAGCCCGCTGCGCAAAACCTGCCCGCCGCGCATCAGCACCACCTGATCTGCCAGAGCGGCCACCACTTCCGGCTCGTGAGAAGTGAGCAGAATGGTCGTCCCGTTTTCCCTCAGGTTTTGCAGGCAGGTGATCAACCGTTTCTTGTTTCCCAGATCGAGATGAGAGGTCGGCTCATCCAGCAACAACAGGCTGGCTTGCTGCGCCAGCGCACGGGCTACCAGCAGAAGTTGAAATTCTCCACCGCTCAGCGCCTGCACGGTGCGTTTTACCAGCGGCAGCAGCCCCACCGTTTCCAGCGCCGAAAGGGCAATTTCCACATCAGCTGCTGCCGGCATTTGCAAAGGAGAAAGGTGAGGCGCGCGCCCCAACAACACATATTCCAGCAAAGAATAGGCAAAGGGGTTGGCCTCACGCTGCGGTACCAGCGCCACCCGCTGCCCAAGTTCCTGACGGGAAAAAGCCGCCAGCGGGCGGTCTTCCAGCCAGATCTGCCCGGCTTGCGGCTGAAATCGTCCATAAGCCAGCCGCAGCAGGGTGGTTTTGCCGGCGCCATTCGGGCCTAAAATCGCCGTTACCTGACCGCGCGGCACGGACAGGGTTAAACCCTGCAACGCCCGGTGAGGAGCATCCGGGTAGGTGTAAACCACATTTTCAAATCGCAGGATTGGATCGGTCATGATCACACCTTCACGGTGCGGCGGGTCATCAGGATGAGAAAACCGAACGCGCCCAGCAGTGAAGTCAGCACTCCCAGCGGAATTTCTCCCGCGCTGAGGGTGCGCGCCAGGTCATCGCAAAGGATCATGAAAATCCCGCCCAGCAGAAAGGCGGTTGGCAAACCATCGCGCGCGTCGGCTCCGCTCAGCCGGCGCGCCAGCTGCGGCACCAGCAGCCCAACCCAGCCGATCAACCCGCTGATTGAGATGGAGGCAGCCGTAATCACCACTGCCATGAACAGCACCAGCAGACGTTCGCGGTTGGCTGCCACCCCCAGCGAAAATACAACCTCATCTTCCAGAGCCAGTAAATTTAACCGCCAGCGCATCAACCAGAGAAACACCAACCCCAAACTGATGAGCGGTAGAACCGACAACACGGCGCGCCAGGTAATGCTCGACAAACTGCCCAACAGCCAAAAGGTGATATCCGGGAGCTGGCGTAAGGGATCGGCCAGGTACTTGATCAGCCCAACGCCGGACGCAAATAAAGCCGACACCGCAATGCCCGCCAGCAGCAGGCGCAGCACCCATCCGCCGTAACGAACCCGCCGCGCCAAAAGGTAGGATAATGCCAGCCCGAGCAGGCCAAATAGAATGGCGCTGATCTGCACCTGCCAGTTGACTCCGCCCAGAACAAGAATGCTCACTGCAGCGCCGAAGGCAGCTGCCTGCGAAACGCCCAGAAATCCCGGTTCCACCAGCGGATTGGCAAACACCATCTGCATCACCATGCCGGCGCCGGCCAGGCTCATCCCAATCAAAAGCGAAGCAATCAGGCGCGGCAGGCGCAGGTTGAGGATCAAGCGCTGAGCCAGTGCATCTTCCGCCAGTTGTGCTGGAGAGATCAAGCCCACCTGTGGATAGCGTCCAAAAAACAGCGAAACGGCAAAAACAACCAGCAGCA
>NZ_JBRCOK010000043.1:0-12235 GCF_053501535.1 Bellilinea sp.
CCCCGGCGTCCAACAATCGTAGAGAGGGCTGCGCCTAACCCCCGCTTCCAGCCGACCGCTTTGCTCGCTTTGCGGCGGCTGAAGCGGATGCCGTTGGGCCATCCCTGTGCATAACGGGCGATCTTTCCGTCTTAACGGCCAGCACTGGCCATCCGGTTCTGTGGCATGGTCGCTGCGACGGTGCACAGATGGCCGCCACGAAGCTAGAAGAAGGTTATAATTTGCTTTAGAGTCCGGAGTTGCTACCTACGGTAATCCCTGTCGGTTGTTCACTGACAGGGGAGGAGGTTTCGTGGTCCAGTACGCAGGATCAACCCCATCATTCGAGCGATCGATCTATAATGCCGAGGAAGTCAACCATGCGTACTTCCGGAACGCTGCAATTTTGAACCCTGCAATCTTGTAAGGAGGCAAAGCTGTGAACGCTCGCAGATTTATCGTTGCGCTTGGAATATT
This sequence comes from Bellilinea sp., assembly GCF_053501535.1. Lineage (NCBI taxonomy): Bacteria > Bacillati > Chloroflexota > Anaerolineae > Anaerolineales > Anaerolineaceae > Bellilinea > Bellilinea sp. Next base: position 457 of record NZ_JBRCOK010000043.1, read on the forward strand.
TGCTGTTGCGGCTATGCTATTGGCAATATCAGCCATCGGGTATGCGGCCGGTGAACAAATCAGTCAGGCTGCCTCGTCTGTGCCTCAGATGGTGCCACCTAACACACCTCCGTCGCTGCCGCCGTATATTTCCAGTGTTCAACCACAAACCCAACCGGCGGCATTGTCACCGACATTGAGTTATTACTTTATCAGTGGTAATACTTTCACGCCAGGCGGATCGGTTGCTTATTCCCGCCAAGTGACCGGGTGTGTAAACCAGATGCCCCTGGGCATTCCGTTCTCCGCACCTGTACACTTGCCACAAGGATCGCAGGTGGTGTCGATCACACTCTATACGTATGACTCGGCTACCACAACCACCGTCAGCACGGCCTATTTCATTCTTAACGATGGAAAGGGATTCGGCGGATATTCGGTGTCGGCCACAAGCCCGCCCAATACGAGTGGCTACCGGCAAACCAACAGCACAGAAAACAACCCGGTTATAATTGACAATCAAAACTACAACTACCTGGTCGAATGGCGCAAGGATCTTGGCACGCCTGATTCGACATTATTGAGTTTGTGCGGGGTGCGGGTGGCTTATTACGCGCCGCTCGCTTCAGGGCTGTATCTGCCTTTCGTCACAAAGTAGGCGTTCGCCACGCGCCTTCACCCTTATCACTGGATCCCCGGCCCTCATCTTGAAGCGCGGCGGCCTGTACAAGAAGTGATCCGCTGCGGGCATTGGCGTGAGATGCTGAGCGCGGGCAGGTAGCGCTTTCAGGTCTTTGTGTTGCCAGGCTTCTGCTGATGCAAAATTGGCGCGGCGGCTGGGTTTCGGCCGGGTCAACACTGTTACCGGGAATCAGTTTTTACGCTGGTGTAACTCGCTTGCCGGGCTCCTTCGCTCCACCCGGCGCTGATGCCCCTCTACTGGCCACCCAACAGAAGTTCACCTATGAATTTCCAGAATAGCGGCACCCATCTCTCTCTCAGGTGGGACAGATTTGGCCCGGCTGCCCGGCCGGTTGTGGCGATGAACCGGCTCAATTGCCAAAAGGTCGTTTGGGAAATGGCTGGGATGAGTTTTTGGGGTGAACCCGGGTTGTGCTCGACGAAAAGGTACTCCACAAATCCCTGCCCGTTGAGGGTATTTTGGCGAAAGGATGATTAAAAAAATTACACGAAATTTCAAAATTGCCAGCCGATTCCAATTGCATTAAAGCGGCGGGCATACTATAATCTAACTGTATGAGGGGCATTTTACGGTCTGTTTTGCTTCTTCTGGTCGTTGGGCTGCTGGCCGTCTCATTGGGGACGGGCTATGCCCAAACGCCTACCCCGCCGCAGGGTGAGGATTTTGACACCGGCTTCTACGTCAGCGGTGCCTTTCTGGCGCAGTATTACAGCGTGCCAAATCCGCTGGAAATCTACGGTCTGCCCATTACGCAGGAATTTGAGGGGGTTTCTTCATTTGGCATCCGCACGCGCATGCAGTACTTCAGCAAGGCGCGTTTCGATTTGGTGCGCACCCCCGAAGGCGAGCGGGTGGTGGTCGCCAACCTCGGCGAGCTGCTCTACCCCGGCCCGGGACCGCTGGCGCCGGTGCCCACCGAAGGCCCGACCTGCCGGCGTTTTTCCGCCACCGGCAAGAGTGTGTGTTATGCTTTTTTGCAGTACTACGATGCGAACAACGGAGAGGTCAACTTTGGCAACCCGATTTCGGACCTGGAAATCCGTGAAGGGCGTTATGTGCAGTACTTTGAGAAGGCGCGCATGGAGTGGCAGCCCGAACGGCAGGCCGAAACGCACGTGGTGCTGACCGATTTGGGCAAGCGCCACTTTGATCTGGTTCAGCGCGACCTCGAAGCGGGCAGGCCGATCGGCAGTGCCATTCCCGGCCGGCAGCGCTTCCCGGTGGCGCATGCCTTCTTCGCCCGCCCGCTGATCCAATCCCAAAGTACGCAGACTCTCTTTGTGGTGGTGGTTGACCGCTTCCGCCAGCCGGTGGAAGGCGCCGAGGTTTCCATCGTTTTGCAATATCCGGACGGCGAACGGGCTGCTTACCGCCTGAACAACACCGATGCCAGCGGAATCAGCACGTTGACCTTCAACGTGGGGGAGTGGCAGCCACGTCAGGTGGTTACGTTGGAGGTGCTGGTCACGGCAAACGGCGAGGAAGCCCGCGCCCAGTCGTGGTTCCGCGTCTGGTATTAGGGTTCGGTTTCATTCCCATTCAATGGTGGCCGGCGGCTTGCTGGTGATGTCGTACACCACGCGGTTGACGCCGCTCACCTCATTGACGATGCGGTTGGCAACCCGTGCCAGCAGGTCGTGCGGCAGGTCGGCCCAGTCGGCGGTCATGAAGTCCTGGGTGGTGACGGCACGCAGGGCAACCACTTCCTGATAGGTGCGCTGGTCGCCCATCACCCCGACGGAACGCACCGGCAGCAGCACGGCAAAGGCCTGCGAGATGCGCTGCGGCGCGCCGGGCGGGGTGCGTCCCAGCAGGCCGGCCTGCGCCAGTTCGCCGGTGAAGATATGATCGGCGGCGCGCAAACGTGCCAGGCGTTCGGCGGTGATTGGTCCCAGACAGCGCACCCCCAGTCCCGGGCCGGGGAAGGGCTGCCGCCAGACCAGTTCTTCCGGCAGACCGAGCGCTTCTCCTACGATGCGCACTTCGTCCTTGAACAGGTAACGCAGCGGCTCGACCAGCTGAAAGTCAAATTCGGCCGGCAACCCGCCGACATTGTGATGGGTTTTGATGCGCTGGGCTTTGCTGCGGTCGGGCGCAGCCGATTCGATCACGTCCGGGTAGATGGTGCCCTGCACCAGAAAGGGGATTTTACCCAGGCGGCGGGCTTCGCGTTCAAAGGTGCGGATGAAGGATTCGCCGATGATGCGCCGTTTTTCTTCCGGATCTTCCACACCGGCCAGTGCGCCCAAAAATTCGGCGGCGGCGTCCACCACGATCAGGTTTTCACCCAGCGAATGACGGAAGGCGCGTTCGACCTGCTCCCGTTCGCCGAGGCGCAACATGCCCGTATCCACAAACACGGCGGTCAGCTGGCTGCCGACGGCGCGCTGCACCAGGGCTGTGGCTACGCTGGAGTCGACCCCGCCGCTGACGGCAGAGAGCACGCGCTGGCTGCCAACCTGTTCGCGAATCTGCCGAACGGCCTGTTCGATGATGGTTTCCGGCGTCCAGTCCGGCCGGCAGCCGCAAATTTCCACCACAAACCGGCGCAGCATCTGCGCCCCGCCGGGGGTGTGATGCACCTCCGGGTGGAACTGCACACCGTAGTAAGCGCGGCGCGGGTCGCCGATGGCGGCGATGGGGCTGTTGGCGCTGCGCGCCAGCACCTCAAAGCCGGGCGGCGGCTCTTCGATGCGGTCGCCGTGTGACATCCACACCGGGTAACTGCCCGTGGGGAGCAGCGGGTTGGGCAGCAGGGTTTCCACCTGCGCCGGGCCGTATTCGCGCTGAGCGGCCGGGGCAACCCGTCCGCCCAGTGCATGGGTGAGCGCCTGCATGCCGTAGCAGATGCCCAGCACTGGCCGCCCGGATTGGAGGACATAGGCGGGGATGAAAGGCGCACCCGCTTCATAAACAGAGGCCGGTCCGCCGGAGAGGATGAAGCCGCGCGGTTGAAGCGCCAGCACCTGTTCGGCAGGGGCATCCCAGGGGAACAGTTCACAATAGACCTGCGCTTCGCGCACCCGGCGGGCGATCAGTTGGGCGTACTGCGAGCCGAAATCCAGAATAGCGATTGCGTCAGTCATGGAGCAAAGACGATTTTACCTTCAACCATCGAGACAATGCAGGCCAGCGAAACGATGGGAACATTGAGGAAGGCAAGCGCATCGCGTCCGCCTTCAAAAGTCTTTTCAATGAGGGCGCCGATGCCGACCACCTCGGCGCCGGCTGCTTGAGTCAGGCGCACCAGGCCCAAAATGGTTGCGCCGGATGCGAGGAAGTCATCAATGATCAGCACCCGCTCGCCGGAAGCCAGATACTCGGGGGAAACAATCAGCTCCACCGGCCGGCCGCGGGTATGAGATGGCGCAATGGTCAGGTAAACTGTATCCGGCATGGTGATCGGTTTGCTCTTGCGGGCATAAACCACCGGCACGCCAAGGTGTTTGGCGGTCATCAGCGCCGGGCCGATGCCGGAGATTTCGGCGGTCAGCACGCGGGTTGCGCCAACGTGAGCGAAGCGTTTGGCCAGTTCTGCCCCGCAGGCGTCCATCAAGATGGGATCCACCTGATGGTTGATGAAACTATCCACTTTGAGGATACCGCCCCCCAGATTTTTGCCTTCTTTCAAAATGCGTTCTTTGAGTGCCTGCATACGTTCCTCTCCCAAAAATAGTATTGTATGGACATTATTTTACGCCGAGTGAGGGGCGATTCCAATAGGGCAGGGCGAGAAAAAAGGGCATTCGGCCATTTTTTAAGAATTGCACCGGGATGAAAAATCGGGGGCTGCCCGCTGTGGGACAGCCCCCGCTGGGGTGCGTTTTGCGGATCAACTGGTCTTGATCGGGATGATCTTGCGCGCGCTTTGCGCTTCGGGCGTCTTGGGTAATTCAACGGTCAGCACGCCCTTGCGGTAACTGGCTTCGGCTTTATCCACCTGCACTTCGCAGGGCAGCGGGATGACGCGCTGGAACGAACCGTAGCGCCGCTCCATGCGGTAGTAATCTTCGCCCTTTTCTTCCTCTTCCTGACGCTTTTCACCGCGCAGGATCAGGGCATCCCCGCTGATGGAGATTTCGATGTCCTTTTCGTCCAGACCGGGCAGTTCGGCGGTGACGATGACTTTTTTGTCGGTCTCTTTGACGTCCACGCGCGGGGTGAAGGTGTCCCATTCTTCATCGAACAAGCGCCAGGGCATCAGCGACCAGGGCCGTTCAAAGAAGGTGTCGAACCAGCGGTCAAAGTCCCGCATCAGCGCGCGCGGTTGATCGTTCTCGCGGCGGACGGCCAGCGAGCGTTTGGGGCGGAAGGGAATCAAGTCGGTGATCGGCATTCCTTTCACCTCCTTTCGTTCAAGGGTTGACTCCTCATCCGGTTTTGACCGGGATACGGCGGATGCGAGCCGGACCGGCTTTGGGCAGGCGCAGATGCAGCACGCCGTGTTTCATTTCGGCTTCGATTTGGTCGCGGTCAATGTCATCGGCGAGGGTGAAGACACGCTCGTAATCGCCGCCTTCGTATTCGGCATATTCCAGATCGTAATCCTGCATGGCGGGCAGCTGCACCGTGCCGCGGATGGTGAGCACGTTCTTTTCGAGGACGACCTCCAGGTCATCCTGCCGGACACCGGGCATATCCGCCAGCACCAGAATATCGTCGTTGGTTTCGACGATATCCACCGCCGGAGCGAAAACGCGTCGGCTGCGGGTTTCGCGGACGGCGGGACGTTGTTCCTGTTGAACCTGAATGGCGCGGGTTTCCTCAGTCATGGCTCATCCCTCCTTTCCGTTGGATTCGGCAGCGTGCACGGCAATGCGCTTGGGTTTATCGGCTTCTGCGCGCGGCAGGGTGATGGTCAACACGCCGTTTTCGTAGTGCGCTTCCACTTTGTCGGCATCAATGGCAAAGGGCAGCTGCAACGAGCGGGCAAATTCACCCTGGAAGCGTTCGCGGCGTTGATAGCGGGCGCCTTCCGGCAGATGGTTAACCAGCCGCTTACCGCGCAGGATGAGGGTGTCGTTGTTGACAGAAAGTTCCAGTTCTTCCGGGTTGATGCCGGGTAATTCTGCGGTGACGATTGCCTGATCATTGTTGGTCCAAATGTTCAAAGGCGGGAATTCGACCTCCATCCAGCGTCGGCGGCGGGGGAAGAAGGTATCGAACATCCGCTCCATCTCGCGCTGCATGCGGTCCATTTCGCGCTCCATGCGGCGCATCTCACGCCAGGGGAAGAGAGGTTCCAACATAAGCCATCCCTCCTTTCTTACGGATATGGTTGATTTGAGCTTGCGTTTTATTTAATAATTCACCAGTCTATGAAAAATATTAGCAAAGTGTAAAAGAAAGATCAGCGTTTGAGTGGTTTTTTGGTGTTGGAAAGGTTATAATAAAATTTGTTTGGAGCGGGAAGAAAGTTCTGTATAATTGAAAAAGTTTGGGGTGTTTTCTTAAATTTTGAATTCCTGTTTATGAATTTTCAATCTTTTCCGGTGTTGATTGCTACCCTCGGCAGTGAACCCCAGGTGGTTACTGCCGGGCTGGATTTGTTATTCAGCAAGGGGGTTGCCGTTCGGCGGGTGGAGGTGGTGCATACCACCGCCCCCGGCACGCCGATTGAGGACGCTGTGCAGCGCCTGCAAGCCGCGCTGGGCGATTATCAGCCGCGGGGGATCGTCTTCTCTTTCTTCCCGCTGGAAGAGCGGGGAAAGCCGTTTGCCGATACCGAAAGTGCGGCCGCCGGACAGGCGGTTTTGCGCTGTATCTACCGCCGGATTGCGTTTGCCAAGCAAAACGGCGAAACGGTGCATCTGCTGATTGCCGGCGGACGCAAGACTATGTCCATTTACGGCATGGTGGCGGCCCAAATGCTTTTTGATGAGGATGACCGTCTGTGGCATTTGTACTCGGCCGGCGATTTTTTGACCAGCAAACGGCTGCACCCCCAGCCGGGTGATGCAGTGCAGTTAGCCGCCATCCCGGTGGTGCGCTGGGGTGAGCTTTCTCCGGCCTGGCTGAGCCTGCGCGGCATTGATGACCCCTGGGCAGCGCTGGATGCCATCCGCCGGCTGCAGCTGGAACGCCGCCGCGAGGACATGCACAACTTTGTGATGGGTACCTTGACTTTTGCCGAGCGGCAGGTGGTGGAGATTCTGGTAACCACCGGCAAAAGCGACCGGGAAATTGCCGCCCTGCTGCATCTTTCGCCGCGCACGGTGGAGCAGCATTTACGCTCGGCATACACCAAAGCGGCGCAGCACTGGCAGATGGAAAGTGTGAACCGAACGCAGCTGATGGCGCTGCTGCAAGGCTATTATGTGACCAAAATAGGGGAAAACCCGCATGACAACGACGCGTAAATCACCTACAATCAAAATGCACTGCTGACAGACGGCGGCGGTTGCAGGGGGCAGCCGAGGGGAACCCGGCTGCCAGCAGTGCTTTTTTTTACCAAAAAAGGAGGGCATGAATGGAGAAAAATGATCAGGTATTTCTGGCGGCGCTGGCAGGACTGCTGCACGACATCGGCAAGTTTGCCCTGCGGGCCGGGGAGGGTGCCAGCCGGGTATGGGATGATGCGGCACAGCGTGACTACAAATACAAACACGCCCTGCTCAGTGAGGATTTTGTTCAAAAATATGTGCCTGAGGCGTGGCAAGGCCGGATTAAACTGGCGGTTGGCGGACACCACACACCCCACGACCGTCTGGCGGCTGCCGTAGCGCTGGCCGACCGCCTTTCGGCGGGGGAGCGCGCCGACCCGCTGCCCAATGAAGAAAAGCGGGACAATCACCCGGCGCAGCTGCTCTCCATTTTTTCGGATGTGCGCCTTCACGCGGCAGATAATGAAATTAAGCAGGTCTATTGGCCGTTAAGAGCTCTGGAATTGAGTGATAAGAGTCTCTTCCCCGCCGATAAGAATGGTGACCCCTGGAAGGAGTACGAGCAGCTGTACAACCATTTTGCCGAACAGGCGAGCAGGCTGAGGGATGCCTTTCAGCAGGGCAGCAACCTGCCCTGCTACCTTGAAAGCCTGCTGGCGGAGATGCAGACAACGCTGTGGTGTGTGCCTTCGGCTTACTACAAAACCAGACCGGACATCAGCCTTTACGATCACAGCCGCATGACCGCCGCACTGGCAGCAGCGCTGTATGACAGTCCAACGCTGAGCGATGCGCAGCTGAATGAATTTGCCCGTGAGCCGGAAGCGGTTGACCAGGAACTGGTGGCGCTGGTCGGCGGTGACCTGACCGGCGTGCAAAGCTTTCTTTACACCATCACCTCGCGCGGGGCAGCCAGCGGTCTGCGCGGACGGTCGTTTTACCTGCAATTGCTGGGACTGGTGATTGCCCGCTTTGTGATGGAGCAGCTCAACCTGCCCATTACCAACCTGATTTACGCCGGCGGCGGCAATTTTTACCTGATTGCCCGCCGTGAAGACGCCGAAAAACTGCCTGAAATTCAGGCGCAAATTACCCGCGCCCTGTTCAACGAGCATCAGGGCGAATTGGGCCTGATTTTACAGGCGCGCTTGCTGAACGGCCGGCACTTTTTCAACGGCAACATTCGCGCCGAGTGGGACGGGCTGATCGGTCAAATCAACGCCGCCAAATTAAAGCGGCTGGAAGGGCTGGAGGCGGATCTTGCCCGCGTCTTTGAGCCGCACGGTGTGGGCGGGAGTGCGCCGCAGCAGTGCGCTGTGTGCGGACGGGAGCACGCCGGGGTCAAAGTGAGGCAGGTGGATGAGGGCGTGATGCAAACGGTCAACAAATGCCCGGTGTGCGAATCCTACGAAGCGTTGGGCAAGCAGCTGCGCAAGGCGCAATTTCTGGTTTTGCAGCCGTGTGAACCCGACCTGCCGGGGCAGATTACCCTGCAGGCCGGACGCGGCTGGCAGGAAGTTGCCCGCCGCTTTGGTTATGAGGTGGAAGTGCTGGAGGAACTCAAGCCTGAGCCGCAGGGAATTGTGTTTGCGTTGAATGACGGCGCTTTCCGTGCCTGTAAACCGCATCCCAGCCGTGCTGTTGCGCGTTACCTGCTGGTCAACGTAACCCCAATTCTGACCGATGAAGAGCATAACCAGTTGCGCGGCAAAGTGGATGACTTGCCCGTGCCCGGTTCGGTCAAGCCGTTGAGCGTTCTGGAAGAGCAGGCAAACGGCATCAAACGTGTAGGCGTGCTGCGTCTGGATGTGGATAACCTTGGCAAAATCTTTGCCGAAGGATTGGGCAATCGCGCGACGCTTTCGCGGATTGCTTCGCTCAGTTTCGCCGTCAGCCTGTTCTTTGAAGGCTGGGTGGGGCAGATTGCCGAACAGATGAAGAAAGACTACGGCGACCGCCTGTATTCGATTTACTCCGGTGGTGATGATTTGTTCTTCGCCGGCAGCTGGGATGCGGTGGTGGAATTTGCCATCCGCCTGCGGCGCGACCTGAGCCGGTTTACCGGCGAGCACCCCGATATTCACCCGAGCGGGGGGATTGTGCTGGTGGGCGGCAAGTACCCCCTCTATCAGGCGGCCGAGGAAGCCGGCGCTGCCGAAGAACAGGCCAAGGCCTACCGCTGGTGGGAAAACGGCAAAGTGCGTGAGAAAGACGCGCTCAGTTTTCTGGGCCAGCCGCTCAACTGGCAGCGTTTCGGCTACCACGATTGTGAATCGCAAAACAATAATACCGCGCATGCCCTGATGCACCGTTTGAAAGGAATGGTGAAGGATAACCAGAACCGCGCCGTGATTGGCACACTGATTCGCCTGCACGAGTTGTATCGAAGCACGCTGGAAAAACGGCAGAAGCGCGGCGAGGATATTAACCATGCCGGTCAGCGGCAGGTGTTGTGGGGGCCGTGGAACTGGCTGGCGGAGTATTACCTCAGCCGCATCAAAGGCGTACCCAAACCAGATGTGGATGAGCTGCGCGAACGCCTGAAACAGGATCAATTCCGCAGCATCGAATGGATCGGCCTGGCTGCCCGCTGGGCAGAGTTGATTACCCGCAGAGGTTAAGGAGATGCCCTATGGAATGTGATGAGTCGTTCCGAAGAAAAATAACTCAGCAAGAAGGTCTTCTCTTTGATCGGAAGGCATATGTTGAATTGTGGGATGATCGGCGTAAAGCAAGTTTTATCAAGGATATCATTGCTCTGGCCAATACAAGCAGGTTTACGGGTAAGGAATCAGAGTTGATATTGGGGGTTAATGATTATGGAATAATTCATGGAATTAATGATATGTTACCCAGATGTGGAGGAAGCGTTGATGGACTCAAGAGAAAAATCAAGGACGAAATTATAAATTTTATCGAACCTCACCTTATTGTTGGACTGGAAGCGGTTAATTGTGATGGGCATCTCATTTTATCTGTAAAAATACCTGCTTTACCGACCGAAAATCCGTTCAAAGTCAAAAAAGATCTGCATCAAACACAAAAAGGGCAATGCTGGATACGAAGTGGGGAGAGCAACACAGAATTAATCCCCGAAATGGAAAGGTTTTACCTCCCCTACACCAAATGCCCATACATCTCTCCTGAACAGTGGAAAAGTTATTTTACCCTTCTTCAAGAGAGGCACCAAAAATCCATAAAAATAGAGGGATATCAAGAACTGCTAACACCAAATGGCAAGGAAGTTATCAAAGAGATTCAAGACTTCCTGGATAGTAACAAAAAGGTTCTTGTATTGATTGGCGAAGCTGCCATTGGTAAAACCACTATACTCGAAAGGTTTGCTTATGGTCGAGCTGAATCATTGGAGGGGGATATTCGTAATCAAGAAAATTTCAAGAGATTCTACCACCCATTTGGTTTTATCCCGATTTTTGTTTCATTGAGGGATATGTGCCTGCAGGAAATACGCCAATTGGAAAACTTGCTTGTTAATCGCTTATGTGAAGGTTTGCGATTTCTGGATAATAGACCTGAGGAATTGTATCGGTTGTTTGAAAATCAGGAATACCATTTTGTGGCACTGCTGGATGGCATTGATGAATTATTCAATGAGCAAGCCAGAAGACAATTTATCCGAGTTTTAGAAGATATGACAAGAAGATATCCTGAATTGAAGTTTATTCTGGCTACTCGACCACCCCTGCCATCTTTTGCGGATGAATATAGAAGCGAGATTATAGAAATCAAAATACAACCGTTCACTCGTGAGCAAATCCGAAAATATATCGAGGTTCACTGCGATACTGAGAGCCTTGAAAAGATTGAGAGCTGGATTTATTCTGATGAGGAATTGACACAAATTTGTTCGATTCCGTTTTATCTGGAAACAGCCCTACCTGAAATAATTGGTGAATATCGTTCTGGAGAGGAGGATATAGCAGAGAATGTAGTAATTAACAGTGAGCAGGCCTACACAAGAAACAAAGAGGAGGAAGAAACTTCTCCAAATGACATTGACACATTAAATCTAGTGTACGCAGAGGAATTAACCCTTGATCAACCTATTGAAGAAAGGACGGAAGTCCCTGTTTCTGAGATATTCTTAAGTGAAGAACAGGACATTCGTGTCGGAGTTATGCTCGACCGCATTTATTGGAAAGCATGGATCAGAGAGACGCAAAAAAGAAATTATCCTCCCCAAACAACCAGGAGTTTTTGGAATGAAACTGAGGAATTGGCAATTAATGTCGATCTTGGCCAACCAATTAGGCAACGAATTATTAAAAGGGTTATGGGAGAAAATGCAAGAAGTTTCTGCATAAGTTTATCGGTCTTAACTGAAAAAGAGGATTTTAGAACGGTTCGTTTCTTTACAAATTTAACCCATGTGATTTTTGCTGCCAATTACTTAAGAGAATTGATTGGAGAAAATCAAAGAAGTTTCAGGAGAACGCTATACGAACTGTCTGAAAATTTTCGGGAAAAATTAATCCCTGTTTTGAAAGAACTAAGTCCAGATTTTTATATGCTCAATTCACAGGAGGAATGACATGAGTCCAATACCCGCAAATGAAGTGCAAAAGATCATCACTCAGGATGCCAGCGGTGAACTGCTGGTGCAAACGGCAGACCAGTTTGGCAAAGAGTTGAAAGACCTGAGTCTTTCCACCAGTCAGATTCGCAGCCTGTTCGGCGAGGTGCGCCAGATTCA
>NZ_JBRCOK010000044.1:0-18179 GCF_053501535.1 Bellilinea sp.
GGCTGCCTGGGGGCCGTATCTGCTCACGTTGCAACGCCTGTATGCGGTTTACGACCCGGATGCCGCCGGGGAAAGCGGGCGGCGCTGGCTGGAAGGGTTGAGCGAACGCACCCGCCCGCTGCGCCTGCCGCCAGGGGTCAAGGATGTAAATGATTTCATTTTACAGGGCGGTGACTTTGTGGGGTGGCTGCGCGGCGAGGTGGGAAAATAGCCGCACTGGATGGGGTTCTTATCCACAATTTAGGTTAAATCTTCTTTAACAAAGGTGTAAATCTACCCAAACAGTCTTGATTTTTTGATTTTTTATTATTATCATATTCGATAACGTTATCAAATATGATATTATTCGTCATCTCTCAAGGAATAACGAAATGCCCGTACTCAAAAATTTTTCGGTGATCAACCACCCGGCGCGGATGCGCATTTTTCAGGCGCTTAACGGCGTGGAACTGTCCATCAACCAGCTGGCCGACTACCTGACGGATGTTCCCAAGCCGTCGCTTTATCGGCATGTTCATAAAATGCTGGAAGCCGGTGTGATCCAAGTTGCAGGAACGCGCCACATTAACGGCATTGAAGAACGTTTTTACACCGCCTGTGAGGGGCTGATTGACCCTGAGGATGTTAATCAGCCCGGCGGGTTGGAAGATTTTGCCCATCATGTGCGCCTGTACGGCTCGGCGGTGGCGCAGGACCTGGCGCAGTATACCCTCCAGCAGGGCAAACTCGACCTTGACAATATCGTTGCCCGCGACCACGTTTTTTACGCCACCGAAGAGGAATTTGTGCAGGTGCGTCAGGCGATTTATGACCTATTGAGCAGCCTGGAAAGAAACTTGCCGGCACAGGGACGCATCAAGCGGCGCATTTTCGTCATCGGCCATCCGCTGCCGGCCGCTCTGGTGGCTGAAAAGTCGAACTCTCATATCCGGTAATCTTTTTATTCATAGGAGGTTTAAGATGTCCAAAAATGTTTATCTTGCACTGGCAGATCAGGGGAAGAACAGCTGGCTGCGGTATCTTGCCAGCATTTTCCTGATCGTGCTCATCTTCGTTCTCAGCAACGCATTCATTATCGGGTTTGCCCAGGAATTGGGGTGGTTCACGCCCGGCACCGGCACGCTGACGGAATTTGTCCTGTCCCTGCTCAGCTTTCTTCCGCTGCTGTTGGGGGTCTTCCTGGTCAACGTCTGGCTGCACCGCCGCTCAGTGGGTTCGCTGATCGGACCCGCCGGGCGGTTGAACCTGCGGCGGATTGCGCTCGGCGTGTTGATTTGGGGGGGACTGTTTCTGCTTTTCATCACAATTGAAGCCGTTTTGTACGGCAATTACACGTTCAACCCGGCTTATTTTGCCAACTGGCCGTTTCTATTGGCTTCCTTGCTGTTGGTGCCCGTGCAAACCAGCGCGGAGGAGTTCCTATATCGCGGCTATCTGCTGCAGGCCTCGGGCCGCCTGACCCAAAATCCGCTGGTGTTAAGCGTGATCAACGGCATTTTGTTTACATTACCGCATCTCGCCAATCCCGAAGCCGGCGAGTTCGGCTGGTTTGCTGCTCTAAACTGGTTTGCTATCGGTGCCGGTTATACTCTGATCACCCTGCGCAGCGGCTCGCTGGATTATGCGTTAGGCGGCCATGCCGTCAATAACATCCTTTCAATGACCATCGTTGGTTACGAGAAGGGCGCAATGGCTGTACCCACATTACTTGTCGCTACGCAACTTGACCCACTCTACAGTTTGCTTACTTTGCTTGTGACATTGGCGATCACCTATTGGCTCGTTTCCCGGCTGGAAAGTCAAACCGCTGCCAAAGCGGCTGCCGTCCGGGCGTGAGAGAATGTTGGAGTTTTAAGATGAATAACCTTTCTGTCCATCCTGTACTGGATTTCTGGAAGTTTTTACGGCGTCCCATCGCGGAAAACTTGAGCGCCTCGTTATCGCGCAAACTGGTCATCGTCCTGATGATTGTTGCCCTGGATATCCTCATTTCTTTGGGAACAGGGCCGCTCACCGACCTGATGATTGAGGTCAGCCAGTTTGACGACCAGGCCGTAGCAGAGGAATTTACTCCCACTGTCCTGTTGACGGGGGTTCTGTTGGTGCCGTTGATCGAAGAAGTTTTTTTCCGGCTCGGTCTGGCGCCGAACATTCTCTTCCTCTTCATCACTCTTTTTTCAACCACCGTTCAGTATGCCCCGTTTCCGTCCAATCTTTTTGACGAATTTGGGGTAGCAGTTGCCGCAAAGGTGCTCTTCTATCTGGCGCTGAGCGGGGGCATTTGCCTGTTTTTCTGGATCAGACAGCGCAAGGGTCATCCCTACGCAGACTTCTTCAAGCGACATGTTGCCATTTACTACTATATCGGTGCAGTGTGGTTCGGCCTGGCGCATATCGGCAATTATGCCAACACGCCACCCGTTTGGCTGGTTCCTTTCCTGCTCTTACCGCAGATCCTCGGCGGATTCACCTTTGGTTATTTGCGCATCCGCCTTGGTTTTTGGTTTGGGGTGTTGGCGCACATGCTGGTCAACCTGCTGTTCAATCTGGGCGACCTGATGAATTATCTGGTCGGGCCGCAGGGCGGGGTGGCCTGGTTTATTTTCTTGATCGTCTTCTCCCTGATCACCTTGTTGCTTCCGTTGATTACCCGCAAGCGGCTTGCCAGGGCGGATGAGGCCTCGGTGTAAGCAGGGGCAAAATATAGGCGGATAAACTTTTGCTGCAGAGTGGATATGCGGAGGCGTAAAACGCTCCCGCATACCCACTCTGTTCAATAAATATTGGTGATGCCGTGGGTTGTGTTTCTTGACACTTAATATCTGATCCTCTATAATGAAAACGATTTTCATTATCTTCTCAAAACCCCATGAATCTTCTCCTGCATGGCAATTGGCGTTTCTGTTCCGAAGTTGTGGTGGACTTGCTGCATGCCGGTTTTACCCTCGATTGGGGCGTACATACCACTCCTTCTGTGCTGGGCAGCCAGTCAAGTTCTTCCATAGACGTTTACCTTCTTACCGGCAACCAGGATTTACCGCAAAATCAAAAAGGCTGGGTGGGTTGGGATGTTTCGCCGGAAGGTAACTTGACCCTGCCGGCCTATCAGTGTGGGGCAGCGGTGGTATTTCCGCGCGGTATTTCAAGCGCGGAACTCATCAATTCGCTCCACATGCTTTTTCCGGCTGTTTCTGCAGAAGCAAAGCCGTCGGCACGTAACTTTCCGGCCAATGCGATTATCTTTCTGGAATCGGATCAAGTTCTGCTGGTCGAGGATGGAGTTGTAGCCACGTTTATTATTCACAGAGACGGCAAACAGACCCTAACTGGGCTAACCGGCAGCGGACAGGTGGTGTTGCCTCATCCGGCGGATGATTGCCACCTGGAATTGATTGCTTATACCGCTGTTCGGGCTTCCCTGTTTGACTGGCCGCAAATCGGCAGGCAGCCGGAATTCATCCAAAGTCTGCGGCGGCGGCTTTACCTGACCGAAGCGTGGGCCTCTGCTCAGGCACGGCCGTACCTTGAGGACCGGCTGCTCGGCATTCTAAAGCTGCTTGCCGAACAGTTCGGCAAGCCGGATGCGCAGGGCAGTTTGATTGACTTGCGCCTAACTCATCAACTGCTGGCTAGCGCCATCGGCGCAAACCGCACGACCATAACCCGTCTGCTGGCCAATCTTAAGCAGCGCGGTTTACTGCGTACGGCCGGCCGCGGCAAAAACGAACGGCTGATTCTCACCCAACCGGCGACGGCTTCCCACACATGAACGAAATATCCTGCCGATTGCATATCCCTTCTTCACTGCGCAGCACTATCAGCACGCTGTTGGACCAACAGTTCTGGCTGCTGGGCTGCGATGTGCGGCATTTCGGCGGAAATCTCCTGTTGGAGATGGGTTTTGAACGCCTGCGTCCGCCGGCGGATTGGAAGGCAGCCACCCAATACTCCCTGACTTTGCCTGCACAAGGTTGCTTGAGGTTGTGGGGTTTTGGCTTTTGGTACAGCCCAAATGGCTCAGCCGGTGTACTTGTGCGGCGCAGCGAATTTACACCCCGCCTCTGTAAACTCACTCACCCGATTTGGAGGCCGGAAGACTTGCCCTCCCTGCGCATGCCCGTTACGGTTGAGGAGGTCTATCAGGTTTGGAGCGGGCTGATTTTTATGTGGGATTGGTTTGCCAGTTACGAGCAGTGGGTTGTGCAGCGCTGCGGTGTGGATTACCGCCGTGAGGCATGGCTTCAATGGAACAAAAAGCGCATTGGCGAACCGCATCGGCTGGCCGACTGCTGGCGGCAAGCAGTGGAAGAAACCCGGTTGCTGTTGAGCACCCTGCCCGAACCTTTCAGTGGAATGTGCTGAAAACTACGGAGATTTGATGAATTTGAGTCATTGGATTGTGGTTTATAAAACATCATTTTTCGCTCATCGCCCGTTAAACTACACGGCAGCTTTGCGGTTGAGCGGCGGCGGTAAACAATTCCCGCTTTTTAAGTGGTAAGCATTAGTGGAACGATGCCCATTTACGTTTACTATTGTGCAGAGTGCGGTTTGGAAATTGAAGAGATGCGCCCCATCGCATTAGCCGATGAGCCGATGTGGTGCCCGGTTTGCGGCAGCGAATGCCGCCGCGTGCCGGCGCTGTTTGCAGGTCTTTCCGGTGGGCAAAATGAAAGCTCCGCGGCGGTAACTCCATCTGGCAAACCCATCCACCGCCCGGGCTGTCCCTGTTGTATGCCGATAAGGAGAAAAAATACTCATGTCTGAACAAGCCGATTCATTTCAACCCATACCACTAACCATCTTAACCGGTTTTTTGGGTGCTGGTAAGACGACGTTGTTAAACCACATCTTGAACAGCGAACACGGCCTGAAAATTGCCGTGTTGGTCAACGATTTTGGCGAAGTCAATGTGGACAGCCGCTTGATTGTGGATGTGGAGGGCGAAACAGTCAGCCTTTCTAACGGCTGTATCTGCTGCACCATTCGGGATGACTTGCTGCGCACGGTCATTCGTCTGCTGGCGCGGCCCGACCGCCCAGACTACATTTTGATTGAAACCAGCGGTGTGTCCGACCCGGTTTCTGTGGCGCTGACTTTTATGATGCCTGACATCCGTCCGCTCATTAACCTGGACAGTATTTTGACGGTGATTGACGCCGACCAGGTGCTTTCTCTGAAAGGCGAAAACGCTTTGCTGGCGATGGACCAGATTGGCGCGGCCGATATGGTGGTTCTGAACAAGGTGGATTTGATCACCTCCAAGCGTCTGGAAAAAGTGCGCCGCTGGGTGCGCGATATTGCCCCGGATGCGCGCATTTTTGAAACCTCTTTTGGCAAGATTCCGCTTGAACTGGCGCTGGGCGTTGGACGATTTGATCTGATCCAGTTGAGCCGTGAGGCGCGGGATGTCCATGTTCACGCCGCCGAAGGAGAAGAACAAGAAGAACATGGAGAAGAAGAACACCATCATCACCACCATCACGACCACAGTCTGGTGTACAACACCTGGGTTTACCGTTCCTTTGAACCTTTCACGCTCAAAAATTTACGCGAGGTGACCAAAAATCTTCCGCCTTCCATCTATCGCGCCAAGGGGTTCGTATATCTATCGGATGCGCCCGCGCGGCGAGGTATTCTGCATCTGACCGGCCGGCGGGTGCGCCTTTCTTTGGGTGAGTATTGGCGCAAGGACGAAGTGCCAAACAATGAGATTGTGGTTATCGGCAGCGCCGGCGGAGTGGACGCGCAGGATTTGAAGCGCCGTTTTGAATGGGCTCTCACCCGTGAGGTCAACCGCCGCAAAACCCCGCTGAGCGAGGTGGTGGACTGGGTGCGCACTTCCTTCAATCAGGCATGATGTTAGGCTTTTTCATCAGCCCGCCCGCTTCGCCGGCTGCTGCACAGCTGGGCTGTGAAAAACTGATCCTCCCCAAACTGCTACATCTCTAATGGGATATTACTCGCTAGATCCTTCCCATCATCCTCAAGTGATAAATGGAGGTTTCGCAAAAATGAAAAAAACGAGTCTGAACCAAATCTTGTTTGTTCTTTTTTCGCTGCTTTCCGGTTATTTCTTTTTACAGATGCTGGTTTCCCCGCCGCTGCAAATGCCGTTGTACAGTGCGGCTTTGGCGCTGTTGATCGCTGCTGGCGTTCTGGTATCCCTTCGGGTCTTCGCGGGGTGGCGCCGGCTGGTGGCCGTTCCGTTGTTCTTGCCCGGGTTCATCATTGGCTATCTGGTGGGGACGGTTCTCTTCCTTCAGCCGCTGCCGCACACCCCTCCGCCAGTAGTGGAATTACCTGCCAATAAAGCCGGGGCAGGTTTTACCGCCGTGGTTTATTTTACCCACGGTGAACCGCCGACCTACGAAAAAGCCATCCCGGCCTGGAAGCACACCATTCAAGAGCTGGATGAAGACGGCGTGCCTTTCATCCCTTACCCACTGCGTCCGTTCTTTTTCAACGCTATTCGTGGGGAGTTTGTGAAAGCCGGCGGCAGCCATCACAACGCCATTCACAGCCGCACCATGCTCAAGCTGGAGCAGATGATGTCGTCCGTTCATCCCGATTTACGTTTCTACCTGAGTTTCATTGACGACCATCCACATCCTGATGAAGCCGCTGCTCAGGCGGTACGGGATGGTGCTGCAAAAATCATCCTGGCAAATGTTTTTCTCACCGAGTCCAGCCACACCCAGGAAGGTGAGGAAATGGTTGCGGGGTTGAATCTGGAACAGCTGGGTATTCCGGTCTGCATTACTTATCCCTTGTGGAATTCCGATCATTTGATTGACATGTTCGTTCAGCAGAGCGAGCAAGTGCGGCGCAACATTCCCCGCGAAAAGGTAGGTATTCTGCTGGTAGCGCACGGGCAAGCGCCGGAGTCAGATGCCATTTACCCCAAGCAAACCAAGCAGGAAACCGATTTTCGTCTGGCGATTCGCAGCCGCCTGGTAGAACAGGGCTATCTGGCGCAAAATGTTTCATTGGCGTGGATGGAATACCGCGAACCCACCCCGCAGGATGGTTTGCGCAGCCTGCTGGAGCAGAACGTTGAATTGGTGCTGGTCTATTCCTCTTCCATAAGTGCAGAAGGGATTCACAGCACGTATGAAATCCCGGAAATGCTGAGCGAGGTAGAACTGCCGGCTGGGGTGCGCCTGATCAACCTCGGCGCCTGGAATGACCACCCGCTGGTTTTGCAGGCGCTTGCCGAGCGCATCGAAGCCTGCCTGAATCCGTGAGGCAAAGAATTGAAACTCAATGAAAGGAAAAAGTCAAAAAGAATGACCCGCAAACTGAACCACAAAGCCCGTCGTTTTCTGGTGCCTAAAACCCGCTTCGGCAGAAATGTCAGTTTTTCCCAGCGGCACACCTCTCGCCAGTTCAAGCCCAATCTGCAGTGGGTGACGATAGAGGTGGATGGAAAGACGCTGCGTTTGCAGCTTTCTGCCCGCCAGATACGCACCCTGGGCAAGGAAAGACCGTGCAAAAAACTGTGGGCGGCGTTGAAACAACTGGCAGGTTAGAGAATGACCCAAGTGCGAAATCGAAAATCGAAAACCAGAAATCGTAAATCCCCCATCCCGATTAGCGTGTTGGTCGGCTTTCTCGGTGCGGGCAAAACCACCGTGCTGAATCAACTCCTTTCGGCCAACCACGGGCGCAAAATAGCCGTTATCGTCAACGAATTTGGCGAAATCAACATCGACTCGAAATTTGTGTGTCATACCACCGAGAAGGTAATTCAGATGTCCAACGGCTGTATTTGCTGCGCCCTGCGCGAGGACTTGCTGACCGAACTCACCGCCCTCAGCCAGACTCCCGGTCTGGAGTATATCCTCATCGAATCGACCGGAATCGGCGAACCCATGCCGATTGCCCAGACCTTCTACATGGGTAACCTGGAGGAAGTTGTCCGGCTGGACAGCATCATCACGGTAGTGGATGCGGTCAATTTCTGGAGCATCTACAATAGTGAAGGCGAACGCCTGGATACGGATGGGCAGGTCGTCACCGAGCCACTCGCGCCCTTGCTGGTGGACCAGCTCGAATTCACCAACATTGTGCTGATCAACAAAACCGATCTGGCCGAACCCGACGATGTCACCAACCTGGAGGCCTTCGTCCGTCAGTTGAACCCCGATGCGCACATCTACCACACTGTCCACGGGCAGGTTGACCCATCCCTGCTGATCAACACGGGACTGTACGACTACGAACGCGGCGCGGAAGCCCAAAATTGGGACCTGGAATGGAACCAACCCTCCAGCGAAGTGGACGAGTACGGATTCGGCAGTTTTGCCTTTCGTTCTGAAACGCCGCTCGATTGGCGATCTTTTGAGGTCTTCTTAAACAGCCCCGTGTACGACCGGGTCATGCGCTCTAAGGGCATTGTGTTCTTTGCCGATCATAGCCCGGTCATCCTCAGCCAGGCGGGAGGATTGTGCGAAATTGAGGTACTTGAACCACTGGAAGGCAGCGCTGTGCATGAAGAGATCGAAACCACCGAATTGGTGTTTATCGGCCAGGGATTGCCCAAAGCCGAGATTTTATCCGCGCTGGAGGCGTGCATTACAAAGTCAAGTATTCTATGACAACCTCAAAATTTTATGACGTTCTGATCATCGGTGGAGGCCCGGCTGGGCTGGGCATGGGGCTGGTGCTGCAAACCCTGGGGCTGCAAAACTTTGCCATCCTCGAACGCCACGAAGTCGGCGCATCATTTCGCCGCTGGCCGCGCGAAATGCGCATGATTACACCTTCGTTCAATGGTCATGCCTTTGGCTCTCTCGACCTGAACGCCATCGCCCCGCGCACTTCGCCCGCTTACACCCTCAAAATGGAACACCCCGACGGCAAATCCTACGCCGAATATCTGCAACTCCTGAGCGAGTACTTTGAACTGCCGGTCGAAACAAGGGTGGACGTGCGAGATTTACTGCCTGAAAGCGATGGAACGTTTTGCGTGCTGACGGCGCGGGGAGACTGGCGGGCGCGCTTTGTCATTTGGGCGGCGGGTGAATTTCAATATCCCCGGCGGCCAGCCTTCTCCGGCTCTGAATTGTGCCTGCACAACAGCCAGGTGAAATCGTGGCAAGATATCAAAGGCCAGCGGGTGGTTGTCATCGGCGGTTATGAAAGCGGAATCGACGCTGCCATCCACCTGGTTCGTTTGGGCAAGCAGGTGCAGGTGTTGGAACGCTCCAACGTCTGGCAGGCCGATGGGCAAGACCCCAGTACGTCGCTGTCGCCGTTCACGCTTGAACGCCTGCGCGAGGTGATGTCGAGCGGCAACCTCGATCTGCTGGGTGGCCTGGAAGTGCAGAAAGTCACCCAGCTCAATGGCGAATTTGTCGTTCACACCACTCGGCGCAAACGCTTTAGCGCCGACGCTCCGCCCATCCTGGCAACCGGTTTCGAGAGCAGCGCCCACCTGATTCACCCGCGCTTTGCCTGGCGCAAAGATGGCCTGCCTGAACTGACCGAGAACGATGAATCCACGATCACCCCGGGCTTATTCCTGGTTGGGCCATCGGTGCGGCAGGGAAATGTCATTTTTTGCTTTATCTACAAATTCCGCCAGCGTTTTGCCGTGGTGGCGCGCACCATCGGCGAACGGCTGGGCATGGATATCGAACCGTTGGAGTATTACCGCGCCTACGATATGTACCTGGACGACCTTTCCTCCTGTGGCGAAGTCTGTGCATGTTAAGGAGGCTAATGGACACCACCCTGATCATCGGCAAAGAAAATTCGGGCAAGACCATGCTGGCTGCCAACCTGACCGGGCGAACCCCGCTCAGCGCCAATTTTCGCGGTTCGACGGTTACCTGCGAAATCTATTCGGATGGAAATCATCACTTTGTGGATACCCCTGGCATTCTGCTCCAGAGCGACAGCCAGACCACCCAGATGGCGCTGGCACAATTGCAAGCGAACGAAAGGGTTTTGCTGGTCGCCAAATCTACCCATTTGGATGAAGACCTGAACGACCTGCTCCCGTTGGTGGCTGGAAAACAAGGTGTTGTTGCACTCACATTTTGGGATAAAGTGCCTGGGGATTCCGGTGGGCAAGCCGTTCTGGAACGCCTGCGCGCGGCCCTTGGTGTACCGGTGATTGCGCTGGATGCGCGCAACGTGAATGCTGAAGAACGAACCCGCCTGTTTCGCGCGCTGAATGAGGCGCCGTCCCTTAAGGAAAAATCCATCCCCTGGAGAATTGGCTGGCAGATTGAACCCGCTCCAGGCCCCCTCGATTGGCCTTTTTGGGGGCCGCTGTTTGCATCATTTTTGCTGCTCTTGCCGGCGGGATTGGCAGTGTGGGCTGCCAATTCATTCGCTGCCCTGGTGGAACCGCTGGTTCGGGGTTTACTCGCAACTTGGGTTGCGCTGACGCAAACGCTTCCGCCGTTGTTGGCAGAAATGCTCAGCGGTGATTATGGCCTGTTGACGATGGGTCCGCTGATGTTCGTCTGGTCGGTGCCAACGGTGGTTCTGTATGCCCTCTTGCTCGGTTTCTACAAAGCCAGCGGCCTGGCGGAGCGCATCACAGCCACCCTGCACCCGCTGGTGCGTCCGATAGGCCTGGCCGGGCGCGATTTGCTGCGCGTGATGATGGGCTTTGGCTGCAATGTTCCGGCGGTGATTAGCACGCGCGCTTGTTCAGCTTGCACGCGCGGCCCTGCGATTGCCGCAATTGCCTTTGGGTCAGCCTGTTCCTATCAATTTGGAGCCACGCTGGCAGTCTTTGCCGCCGCCGGGCGTCCCTGGCTGATTTGGCCGTATATGTTCATGCTCCTTGGCTCGGCTTTCCTGTATACGCGCTTCACCTCGCCGCCGGAAGCGCGTTCGGCGCTCAACTTGCTGATGATTGAACGGCGCAATTTCCTCGAATGGCCCTCGCCGCAAAGCATCTGGCGCGATATGCGCCTGACGCTCGGTCAATTCTTCGGCACCGCCCTGCCCGTGTTTTTTGCCATCACCCTGCTGGCCTCTGTGCTAAACGGTCTGGGCGTGCTGGATGCAGTTTCAGGTTTGTTGACGCCGGTCATGGCGCTCTTTCGCCTGCCGGCGGAAGCCGCCCTACCCGTCGTGATGGCATCTGTCCGCAAAGACGGTCTGCTGCTGTTTGCCCGGCCCGAATTGGCGCAGCTTCTCGCGCCGCTCGAACTGCTGACCGGCGTTTACCTGGGCGGTGTGCTGTTGCCCTGCCTGGTAACGGCGCTAACAATTGCGCGCGAACAATCGCCTCGGCTGGCGCTGCGACTGATGCTGCGCCAGGCTGCCGCGGCAGTTGTCTTCTCCATCGTGCTAGCCTGGGCAGGCCCACTATTTCAAGTTTTGAAACTGGCATTTGCCAGATAATGCCAAAAACGCATCGAAAAGGAGATTGCCCATGCAACCATTATTTGCCACCAATATCTTGAAAAATGTTCACGTTTGCTTCCTGGCGAACAAGTGTGCCACATGTGAGAATAGTGACATGGAAGCATCAGAAGTGGAGTACTGTATTGCAAGCGGCTTTGTCCGCATTGTGCGCCAGGGCGATGGACGAACGTGGATCACCCACATCAGCAATGTCAGCATTTCCTACGACTCAAATCAAGCCTGATAAGTAGAGGAGAAAAGATGGCCAGTAAAAAGAAGGATATTCGCATCGTCACCAAACTGAAAAGCACCGAAAGCGACCACATTTATTACACTGAAAAGAATCGCCGCAACGATTCCGCTCGGCTGGATCTGCGTAAGTACGATCCCATTTTGAAAAAACATGTTCTCTTCAAGGAGACAAAGTGAAAGTAGCGTATATTTTCAAATCCCCGATGGCATCCGTTTATGAACTGGCGACCATGATCCTGCCGCAGTTGGAAAAGGGCATTCACGGCGCGCAAGTGGTGGGAATGATGTTTTTCGACGATAATGTATTCGCCCTGCGGCAAGGTGATCCGATTGGCGAACGGCTTGCCAAAGTAGCTGCTGAACAGGGCATTTTGATCATGGCCTGCGATCAATGTGCGCTGCGCCGGCAGCTGGCAGAAGGTGAATTTTCGGGCTGCGGGGCTGGTTCGGTTCAACCCAAAGGTATGATTGAAGGCGCAAAAGTAGGCTGCTTCCCGCAGCTTTATGAAGCCCTCTCTCACAACCCGCCTGATTATGTGATCAGTTTGTAACACGGTATTGCTTGCGCATCTGCTCCTCCCGCAAACGCCGGGGGCGGCTGTCGTTCTTTGTGCCGTCCCCGGCAAGGAGGAATAGACGGTTGAAATCGGATTCATATTGGTACCATTTCGTTTTTTTGCCGAAATTCATCCCTTAATGGATTGACAAAAGGAACGCATTCTTTGCTATAATGTTGTCAGTCTGCAAGCAATTTATATAACACTTCTTTCAAGGTGACCCGATGCCCGGATGCCAGGGCTTAATGGGCGTAAGCTGGTGAAAGTCCAGCGCTGTGCCGCAACTGTAACTGGTCAATGCAACCAGA
The DNA here is from genome assembly GCF_053501535.1 of Bellilinea sp. NCBI lineage: Bacteria > Bacillati > Chloroflexota > Anaerolineae > Anaerolineales > Anaerolineaceae > Bellilinea > Bellilinea sp. The sequence continues at coordinate 12,491 of NZ_JBRCOK010000044.1, forward strand.
AGCCAGGATGCCTGCCTTGAACAAGTGATTTCATTTGTCCTTCTCGAGCAAGGAGGCGGTGATGGCAAAATCATACTTTAATTGATCGGCCTGACTTGCTCAATCCTTTAAGGAGGATTGAGCGTTTCTCATTTAACCGTGTTTTTCAGAAACTGTACGTTTTTCTCCAACAAAGCGAAGTTGCCAAATTGAAAAACTGACGTTTTAGAGAAACTTCCACTTTTCCATCTGTATTCACTATTTTATAAACCAATTCACCTATTTCGATTCCTTCAGGAGCCAAAAAAATGAACAAACTTCTTGTCCATTCATCCTCGTTTCAGCCAACAACTCAATCCGTTGCAGAGCAAATTCCCAATCAACCCTTTTATTGGATTCGCAAAAGGGATGGACGGATTGTTGAATTTGATGTGGATAAAATTTCACAAGCAATTTTCAAGGCGGCTAAATCGGTTGGCGGAAGTGATGTCCGTTTAGCTGAAGAACTTGCCAGAGTCGTGGTACGTTATTTAGCCGAACAAAAAAACCAGGAAATACCAACCGTCGAAGAAGTTCAGGATGCTGTCGAAAAAGTATTGATTGAACGTGGACACGCCAAAACCGCCAAGGCATATATCCTCTACCGCGATCGCCGTACCCGAATGAGGGAAGCCCGCTCCGAATTAATGGATATTGTCGAAGATATTTTGGTGGAAACCAGCCGCGAAAATGCAAATATCAGTAATTCTCCTTCTGCCAAAATGTTGCAAATCGCTTCCGCTGCTAGTCGGCAGTATTATCTATCGCGTTTGATTCCGGAGGATATCTCGCAGGCTCATCGCAATGGCGATTTTCACATTCATGATCTGGATTTTTACGGCAAAACGCTCACCTGTGTTCAGATTCCGTTGGGCAGGCTGCTGAGCAGTGGTTTTAATACCGGCCATGGATTTATTCGTCCACCTAAACGTCCCTCATCTGCAACCGCACTGGCAGCCATTATTCTGCAAAGTTCGCAAAATGACATGCACGGCGGTCAATCTTTTGCAGCATTTGATCAAGATATGGCGGCATTTGTTTCGGGGGCTTCTGAATTTGAGGTCTTTCAGGCGATGGAAGCGCTGGTTTATAACCTCAACTCAATGCACAGTCGGGCTGGAGCGCAGGTGCCGTTCAGTTCAATTAATTTAGGCTGTGATGTGACTCCTGAAGGCAGGCTGGTGACAAAATGCCTGCTTGAAGCTTACGAAAAAGGGTTGGGTCGGGGGGAGAGTCCGGTCTTTCCCAATATCATTTTTCGACTGAAAGAAGGCATCAACTTCAATCCGGGTGACCCAAATTACGATCTGTTTCAATTGGCCATGCGTGTTTCCTCTCAACGAATGAATCCGACTTTTGCATTTATGGATTCTTCCTTCAATCGGCCTTACGGTATTGAAGTTGCCTACATGGGCTGCCGTACTCGGGTGATTGCTAACCGACACGGGCCGGCGATCAGCAATGGGCGTGGAAATTTATCTTTTACTACCATTAACCTGCCGCGCATTGCCATCCGTGCTAACAAGCACATTGAGGTTTTCTTTCACGAATTGGAAGCGGTGATGGCGCTGGCTGCCCGGCAGCTGTACCATCGTTTTCGCATTCAGTCCCGCCTGAAAGTACGCGATATGCCCTTTTTGATGGGACAGGGGCTTTACCTTGGCTCAGAATTGCTGAAGCCCGAAGATCCAATTGAACCCGTCATCAAACACGGTACGCTGTCCATCGGATTCATCGGGTTGGCCGAAACTTTGCTCACCTTAACCGGTAAGCATCACGGCCAGGATTTCGATTCCAGACAACTGGGGTTGGAAATCATTAAGTTCATGCGGAAGATGGTGGACCGCTTTGCTGAAGACTACGACTTGAATTTCACTCTTCTGGCGACCCCTGCGGAAGGTCTTTCGGGGCGTTTTGTCGCCCTCGATCGCCGCATGTTTGGCGTACTGGAGGGTATCACCGACAAGTCGTATTACACCAACAGTTTTCACCTTCCGGTGAATTTCGAAATTTCATCCTATGAGAAGTGCCTGATTGAAGGGCCGTATCACGAATTGTGTAATGCCGGCCACATCAGCTATGTTGAACTGGATGCTCCGCCGGTACACAACCTGGAAGCCTTTGAGCGCCTGCTTCGCCATATGAAAGGTTGCAATATGGGCTATGTCGGGATTAATTTCCCCATAGACGAATGTCTTTCCTGTTCAAACCGCGGAATTATTCAAGATGAATGCCCGGTTTGTGGATCATCTGATATTCGTCGTATCCGGCGGATTACCGGTTATCTTTCCACAGTGGATCGATTCAACGATGCCAAAAAGGAAGAATTGGAACACCGCCGCGTGCATTTGTCCGTTTAAGGAAAGTAGAAAGTTACCCATGAAAGTTCGCATTGCCGGCTTGATTCATGAAAGTGTTACCGATGGTCCCGGCATCCGCTCAACCCTGTTCTTTCAGGGATGTCCTCGCCGTTGTGTGGGATGCCATAATCCCCAAACATGGAGTTTTGCGGGTGGTCGGGAAATGGACACCGAGGAAGTCGTCCGAATGTTCAGAATCACCCCTTTGCTTGCAGGGGTTACCTTTAGCGGCGGGGAGCCTTTTGCGCAAGCCGAAGCAGCCGCAGTAATCGCCGGGAAAATCAAAACCCACCCTATGAATTTATGGGTTTACACCGGTTACACCTGGGAAGAGCTGTTGAAAAACCGTGAAGCACCGGGTTTCATGGATCTGATCAACCTCGTGGATGTGATCGTGGATGGAGCGTTCATCGAATCTTTGAAAAGTTCACATCTTCCCTACCGGGGTTCGGAAAATCAGAGGATTATTTTAGTCAAGGAGAGTCTGTCCCGAAATCAAGTGGTTCTTTGGGAAACACCTTCAGCCCCGACCAGAATGGGACTGTTCGCAACATGACCTTGAAAATTCACCCCCAGCCAGATTTTGGATTTGTGGGAAGAATCCGAAGATCTCCAACAGCCAGATTAGGCACGGCGATCCTTGCTTCAGCCTATCCGGCTGTGCAATTGGGACGCAAGATCCACAGCCAATTGAGTGATAGCCATCTTTTTATCCCGCTACAGTTTTTGCAGCCAGGCGAAAGAGTCACAAACGGAGTGTTCGGTTTTGAAATGCCCGTACCGAATATGTTGCAGGATCTGTTCCAACGCTATCAGACACTGGTCTGTGTCATGCCTGCTGGTGTGGTCATTCGCGGGTTAGCACCTTTGCTGGTCAACTGTGAGAACCTTCCATCCGTTTTGATTGTGGACTTATCGGGAAAATTTGTGGTCAGTCTGTTCGGTGATACTGACAAAAACACCAATCATTTTACCCGAGAAGTAGCCAAAATTACCGGAGGTCAGGAGGTGGTGACCGACTTCGGCGATCAAGTCCATTCGCTATCATTGGATTGGATTTCGGGAGATAAAGGGTGGAAACTGCACCCAAAGAGCCATCCAGGCGATGTCCTGGCTGCGTTGATCAATCATCAGCCCGTGGCTTTGGTAAAGGATGGTGATTTGAACCTTCCTGCTTCATGGATGAATTTTCCTTGGACACAGGCATTTCCTGACTGGCAAACCGCTGCGGCAAGTGGATACCGAAAGTTGGTGGTTCTCACTTGCCGCAGCATAGATGATATGTTCTGGCAGAGCGTTGATCATGCGCTGGTTTGTTTTCTGCCGCTTCTTGCGGTTGGGGTGAATTTTCCGCCCGGTACATCCGGCGATGACATCAGCCAGGCGGTTCTAACCGTTTTGCTAAGGTTTAACCTGTCGCCCGAGAGTCTGGTTTGCCTGGCAACTGCTGAAGATCTAAGGGACGAGCCGGGCCTAAACGAGGCAGCCAGACTGCATCACTGCTCCTTGCGGACTTTCTCCCGCGAGCGAATCAACCAAATGAAGAATCACACGGATTCTTTCCCGGCAGTTCGACCCTCCCGCAACGGCGGTGGAGTTGCTGAAACGGCTGCGCATTTGGCCTCTGGTGCCGAAACTCTGCTGGTAAAAAACCAGAGGTTCAAGCGTGTAACGGTTGCGATTGCAATGATCAAACCTCTGCTGGTGCAAACTTGAATTAAGCCTTGATTGATCTCATCCTTCACACACCTGCGGCAGCAGCCATCGCATCCCAAAACATTTTTTCATATTCCAGCAGCAGGCGGGCGGATTGACGAATATCCGCTTCGGTTACGCCGCGTTCCAACGCTGCCTGCACCGGCGGATAGACCTGCTCTTCGGCGGCCTGATAGTTAGCGTACATTTCAAAGAAGCGCACTGCCTGACGGTCGAAGCCGTAATGTTCCTGCAGGGCTCGGCTTACCCGCCGCGCGTTTGCAATCCACACCTCGGCGTCGAACAGGAAGGCGGTGATCAGTTCGGCGTCGGAGCGGTAAAAGCACAGGTAGGTTTCAAAGTAGCTGAAAGGCAAAGCCCCTGCCAGCAGAGGCGCGGCTTTCAATTCCGCCTCGCTCATCGGTAAGGCGGCAGCAAATTCCAGCACGGCGCGGTTGACTTCAAATTCGGCTTGCAGAAAGAAGTTCAGCATTTCGCGGCTGGGCAGGTTGCCGAAACGGGCGGTGATCAGGGCGATGTTCATGATCCCGTTGGTGACGATGTGGTACTGTTGGGCGGCAAAAATGCGCAGCGAGTCGCGTGGAACGCGGCCGGCTTCCAGAGCATCGAGATAGGGGTGGGTGCGGATGCCGTCCAGGATCGGCTGCAGTTCGCTGCGCAGGCCAGAAATCAGTTGCACGGCTGAGGAATAAGTTGAAGGCAGTGTATTCATTTTTCCTTTCTCCTTTCACAAATAAAAATTGAACTGTGCATGGGGGAGGAGGAGCATCAAAAAACCCTCTCGCCGGAGAGGGTTGACAGTAAGCGAAACCACAGCGGTTTTATTCTTCCCTCCGCCGGAATTACCCGGATCAGGTTCTGCGGGTCGAGGACTGGACGGTCCTCCTCTCAGCCCGGCCGCACCGGGCTCCCCGTTGTTATTGAATATTATACCCGCCGGATGCGGCGAGTCAATCCTGCAAATAATATTTTAATGGTGATTCCACGGCCGATCACCGCCAAAACCCCGATTAGCGTCCGTGCCTGGGGTGATGATAGACCCGAAAGAGTCGTTGTGCGGGTTGCCGTCGAAATTATTGGGGTTCATTTGGTTGCTGAGTTGTCTCAGGATGTAAAGCCTCATCATCTTATCTTCCGTGCTGAGCTCATCGGGGTCGTTGGGCGTTTGCTGCGTGGCATTATCTTCTTTTACCATGCGATTAATGAGGATATATGTAATGATGACTGATATTGCTACAAATCCGAAACAAACTTCCATGATTTTCCCTCCTTTGGTTTGTTCAAGGTTGATTATACAGTATTTTCAGGTAAAACTGCAAGCAGGTGGGTGGTAGTTCGGCGGCGCTTACGGCTTACCCTGAAACTTTGTTCTGGAAAAAGGTGTCTGCGTCTTTGTGCTTGGGGGTTCAGTCCAGCTCCATCCGCAGCCGGCAGAAGCCCAAATGAGATGATTCTCGCAAAAAAATCCCTCTTGACTTTCGCTTTCAATTTTGATATAAAAAGTCCAATCATTCATACCAGAATGGCTGTGAAGGGAAAGAGTACGCTTTAGCCGCGGCGGCACAGAGAGCAGGGGTCAGGTGAAAGCCCTGCCC
>NZ_JBRCOK010000045.1:0-5648 GCF_053501535.1 Bellilinea sp.
CGCTGCCGGGCATTGGCGAGCATGCCGTCTTCTTTGATGGCGGCAATGGTGGCCACCGCCGCGGCGCAGGCCACGGCATTCCCGCCGTAGGTTCCGCCGTGAGAACCGGTCACCCACTTTTTCATTAAATCCAGCGAGCTGAAAACTCCCGAAAGCGGCAAACCGGAAGCCAGCCCTTTGGCAACCACCAGGATGTCCGGCTGCAGGTCAAAATGCTCCAGCGCAAACCACCGCCCGGTTCTGCCAAAGCCGGACTGAATTTCGTCCACAATTAGCAGAATTTGGTGGCGGCTGCACAGCTCACGCAGCCCTTTGAGAAAACTGACCGGCGGCACCACATAGCCCCCCTCGCCGAGCACCGGTTCAACGATCATTGCGGCGGTTTCGGAGGGGGCGGTTTGAGTTTGCAAAAGAAATTCAAGTTCCTCCAGGCAGAACTGACTGGTGGTTTCCTCGTCCCAGCCAAACCGCAAAGCATAGGGGTACGGCGCCACAAACACACCCGCCGGCAGGGGTTGATACCCCGCCCGGTAAATGGTTTTGGAGGTGGTCATCGCCATGGTGTTGGCCGTCCGGCCGTGAAAACTTCCCTGAAATACGATGATGTTGCTCTTCCCGCTGGCGTGCCGGGCTAATTTGACCGCCCCTTCGACCGCTTCCGCACCGGAATTGCTGAAAAAGAAGCCGTCAATGGGCTGGGGGACGATTTCCAGCAGCGCTTCCACCAGATTCAACATCGGCTGATGGGTGATGATGTTCGCCTGCCCGTGCAGCAGCAGGGCGGCCTGTTCCTGAACGGCGCTGACCACCTTGGGGTGACAATGACCGGTGTTGGTCACCCCAATGCCGCAGGTAAAATCCAGATACGGCCTGCCGTTCAGGTCGTACAGGAGCGTGCCTTCCGCCTTGCTCACGATAATTTCGGTATAGTGACTCCACACCGGCGAAAGGTGTTTGAAAAGCGTTTGATATTTGTCGGTTACCGCATCCATATTTTTTATTCCTCTTCCGGTTCCAATCGGAACGGGTCAACATCCGGGATGCCCGGTTTGATGTACCGCCGGATGGGGAAGTAAAGCAGCGCGCCTACTCCCATTGCCGCCAGCGCCAGCCACAGCGAGTTGAGGCCCTCTTCCACCAGTTGACTGTAGATGGCCAGAAAGATGATCGCGCTGGGGGCAAGGGTTGCCAGGGTCAGCCCAAAGTAGCCGCCCGGAATTTTCTTGCGCGGGACGTGAGGGATGGAGAAGCGCAGTTTCCACAGCGCCAGGAACTGCACAAACAGCACCGTCATGTTCAGGAAAACATCCACGACCACCAGAAAGGCAAACGGCTGAAGCGAGAAAATGGAGAAGATCACCCCACACAAAATAATGGCCACATACGGCGTGCCGTAGCGGGGATGAACCCTGGTCAAAAAGGACGGCATCATCCCGTCTTCAGCCATGGCAAACGGCACACGCGTTCCTCCCAGGCCGTTTCCTATAAACAGTCCAATCATGCTCAGGATGGCCGAAATGGTGACCAGCAGCCCCAGCGTATTCGCCAGCGGGCTGTTGGGTACGCCGGTGACCTTATCGGCGATGGCGTGGGCAATATCCGGAAATTCCCAGCCGACCGAGGACATGGGATCCACGCCCCATTCGATCAGTTTTTCCTCGCCAATTCCGTATTCGGCCATCAATGCGCCAATGCCGGCTCCGGTTTCCGGTTCTTCCTGTCCCCACAGGTGATAGCGGCCGTCCTCCCCGGCCCCACCGAACAGCCCCGCCAGGGTGGGCAGGGAGTAGGTGGCAATGGCGGCAATCAAAACCAGCACCATGGCGATTGGATAGGTTCTCTTCGGGTTGACGATTTCATCGCCGGCGGCGGTGGGCAACTCCCACCCCATGAAATTCCACATCACTACGAAGAGGCCGACACTCAACGCCCCGGTAATCGTTTCGCCTTCCGGCAGGAGGGGAATGTTCAGGGTCACCCCGCCGCGAATCCACTGATAAAAACCCAGTGCCGACATCAGAATCAGGGGGATTAACATGATCACGCCGAGACCGTTGGCGGTCATCCCCGCCAGACGCGCCCCGCGGATGTTCAGGGCAGTGATGACCCAAATCAAAATCAATGCAACCCCCCAGGAAAGAACCCAGGCCGGCACTTCAATCCCGTTGATCACCGCCCCCGTCCGCAGCGCGGGGATGAAATAACCCAGATAATAAGCCGCAAGCACGGGGTAAATGGAAACATCCACCCAGGCAACCACCCAGTTCATCCAACCGGCCATGAAGCCGGCGAAAGGACCGAAGGCCTGCTTGACCCAGTGGTAATAGCCGCCTTCGACCGGCATCATGGAGGTCATTTCCCTCACCAGCAGCATGTTGGGGATGCTGAAAACCAGCGGGGTGATGACAATCAACAGGAGCGCCATGCCCGGACCGGACAGTCCGACCAGCGGCTCAATACCAAAGGCCCCGCCGCAGACGGTAAAGTAAATGAGGCCAAATAACGGCAGCAAGGTTAACTCCCGTTTCAACTTTTTCGCCTCTTGCTGAATCACCTGCCCTTTATTTTCAACCACAGCCATGAATCACCTCCAAATTAATGACCAAAGCTGAACGAGATATACCATCCATTTTATACAGGTTTTTCAGATTCCTTTGCGGATTCCTGCGGGTATTTGCCTGCTTAGGCGGGTGGTTTTTTCACCCCAAATCCTTACATCTCCTTAATGCCGTAAGGAAATCCGTATTCTGCCATGCGCTCCATAAAGGGAAGCGGATCGAACGCCTCCGGGCCGAGCACGCCTTTGCCTTTCCAGATGCCCTTCTCGATCAGTTCAAAGGCGATCACCGGGTTGAAGCCGGTCTGCGCCACCACCGCCTGAACGCCGAACTTCTGCATACATTCCTGATTGTCCGCCACCTGATAGATATAAACCTGGCGGGGCTTTCCATCCTTTTTCCCTTTCACCCAGGTGCCGGCGCAGGTTTTCCCGAACATGCGGTCACCCAGATGGGCGGGGTCGGGCAGACAGGCGGCCACCACATCACGGGGGGCAACCATCACGCCCTTAACATGGATGGGTTCTTTGTTGTCCAGCCCGAGCATTTTCAAAGTCTTCAGGACGTTGATGAACTGGTCGCCCAAACCGTATTTGAAGGTCACTCGTTTGGCTTTGACCCAGCGCGGAATGAGCAGCACTTCTTCATGTTCGACATTGACACATTCCACCTTGCCAATGCCCTCAGGAAACTCAAAAACCTCCGGCTCCGAGAACGGTTCGGTGGTGTACCAGCCCTTGCCCTCTTCCCAAATCACCGGCGGATTCAGGCACTCCTCGATGGTGGTCCAGATGGAAAAATTGGGGGCAAACTCATACCCGCGCACTTCCAGGTTGGCGCCATCCCGAATGCCGATTTCATCAATATCATCGAAGAGATAATCCTGAGCATAGCGGGCGAAGACATCCGCCATGCCCGGTTCGACCCCCATCCCCACCAGCGCCAGAAGACCTTTTTCTTCCCATTGTTTGGATTGGGCGAATTGCAAATCTCCCAGTTTCAGGCCGGGCTGATGGTAGGGGTCCTTTTCGTTCGGCTCCGAGAGGGACATGGCCATGTCTATATAATGACAACCGACATTGTAGGCGGCGTTGAAGATGGGCATGTTGTAAATCGGATCGCAGGCGTTCATGATCAGGTCAACCTGATACTTTTTCGCCAGTTCTTCGACCAGCTCCTGCCGTGAAGCATCTACCCATTCGGTGGGGAATCGCTGCGGGTCAGCCAATTTCCGCTGGACTTCTTCCAGACGATGCTTATTGTAGTCGGATAAAACCATCTGCTCAAGCCAGGGTTTTTTGGCCGACATCACCGCAATGGCCTCACCCACGCCACCTACGCCAACAAGTAAAATTTTCATGTTCTTACTCCTTTCGTGATGATTTTGGTTCTCCGAAAGTGGACAAGCCGTTTCAGGGGATTTTTCGTAAAGCATCTTTCAAGGGCAGCAAGCCCAGGCGGTCTTTGGTTTCGATTACCTGATAATCCACATCGGTCAGGGGTTTGGGAGCATCTCGCTTTTGAGTGAGGAGCGAAACGACGACCACCAGCAGCACAGAAACCAGAAAGGCCGGCACAGAACCGATGTAGGCTGCATCCCAGATGGCCAGCTCGCTATCCCCTGCGTTGATTTCCAGAGTGGTCGGATAGAGGATGGGAAGGGTGATCAACCAGGTGATCCAACCGCCCAGGAAGCCTGCCAGCGCGCCGCTCTGATTGGCTTTTTTCCAGTACATGCCGAAGGCAAACGGAGCGAACATGCCTACTAAAATAACCGTCCAGGCAAACACCGAAAGTTTGTAAATGGTCTGCGCATAAAGCGCCATCAACAGACTCATCAGCCCGATGACAAACACCATCAACCGCGTCCAGGCCAGTTGGGATTTTTCGGTCAGTCCTTTTTTGAAGAGCGGGAGGATATTTTCGGTAAATACGGAAGCGCCGGCCAGAATCGAGCTATCGGAGGTGCTCATCAACGCGGAAGCCAGCGCGGCGATAAAGATCCCTGCCAAAACGGGAGAAAGATGTTCGGTTGTGGCGGTGACGAGGATAAATTCGGTTTGTTCGGGGGCAATGTTGGGATTCATGGCAAACATGGCAATGCCAATCAAGGGGGAAAGCACCCCAAAGCCCAGATACAAAATGGCTGCCAGATACGTTCCGTGCACCGCCGTTGCCTCATTGCGGGCGGACATGGAGCGCTGCATCAAGTCCTGCGCCGCTATCGAACCCAGCCCCAAAGCCATCCAGGCTCCAACCCAATAAGTCCACCCCAATCCACCGGTGTAACCGAGGTAGCCCTCTCCCTCGATGGGCAGAAGGGTGAAGGGTTTACTGACGTACAACGAGCCGGCATTCGAGATGAAGGCATCCCATCCGCCGACCGCCCGCATGACGGCCACAAAAATCAAGGTGATTCCGCCAGCAGTTAAGAACATCTGGATGAAATCCAGCAAAGTATCCGCCCACATTCCCCCCATCATGGTGTAAGAAACCACAATCAGCGCCACGAAAAGCATGCCGGTGGTAACCGGCCAGCCGAACAGGGCGTGAACAATGTTGCCGCCCGCCACAATTTGGGCGGCTGTCCAGCCAAAGTAGGTGATCATCTGGATGATGGAGCCGGCAATCCCCATCCATTTTCCGAAGCGGCGTTCAAAAAAGTCAATAATCGTCAGGTAGCGCGCCCTGCGCATCAACCGGATGAAGAAAAACCCCGACAGAAAAAGGCACAAAGCCGCCCCAAACGGATCAAACACAACCCCTTGAAAACCGTACTGGTAGGCAGTCGAACTGGCGCCCATTAAGGTTTCGGCTGCAAACCAGGTTGCCATGATGGATGCGCCGGTCAGGTAAATGGGCAGTCTTCTGCCGGCCACAATGTAGTCGGTCGTGTTGGAAACTTTGCGGGAGGCGTAATAGCCAATCCCAATCCGGATGGCAAAAAACAGGATGATGAAGAAAACAATGATGGTTGTGTTGGAAACCGGAAATTCCATCTTATTTTTTTCTCCTTCACAAAAGAACTGTTTTTAACCTCAATTCGGGATAAATCATTTCTACATCAACTTTCGCATTTTCGTCCCCCTC